>NZ_LNCE01000120.1:0-546 GCF_001445815.1 Janthinobacterium sp. Ant5-2-1
CGTGCAGATGGTCTCGCACGGCTTCATCTCCGGCGCGATGTTCCTGTGCATCGGCGTGCTGTATGACCGCATGCATACCCGCAACATCGCCGACTACGGCGGCGTCGTGAACCGCATGCCGAAATTTGCCGCCTTCTTCGTGCTGTTCTCGATGGCCAACTGCGGTTTGCCAGCGACGTCCGGCTTCGTCGGCGAGTTCATGGTGATCCTGGGCGCGGTGAAATACAACTTCTGGATCGGCCTGCTGGCTGCAACGGCACTGATCTGGGGCGCGGCGTACTCGCTGTGGATGGCCAAGCGCGTGGTGTTCGGCAAGATCAAGAACAAGCATGTGGCCGAACTGACCGACATCAACAAACGTGAATTCTTCATGCTTGCTGTGCTGGCCATCGCCGTGCTCGTGATGGGTCTGTACCCAGCCCCGTTCACCGACACGATGCAAACTTCGGTTGCTGACCTGCTGCAGCATGTCGCCACCAGCAAGTTGCCTTAAATAGAAGACCGATAACATGACTAATGCACCTAATCTGGTACCGCTGTACGCGG
>NZ_LNCE01000121.1:0-2234 GCF_001445815.1 Janthinobacterium sp. Ant5-2-1
GCTGGGGCAATCGCAAGGACGACGGCAAGAAAGCCCAAGAAGGCAAAAAGCCCGGCGAAGGTCCGCCGGACCTCGATCAGTTGTGGCGCGATTTCAATCAGCGCCTGAACGCCTTTTTCGGACAGAAGAACCGTCCCGACAACGGCGGCAATAACAACGGCGGCGGCAGCGGCCCGCGTCCTGACATGAAGGGCGCCGGCATCACCGCCGGCGTGGTCGGCGTGATCGCCGTCTTCATCTGGCTCGCCAGCGGCGCCTTCATCGTGCAAGAGGGCCAGAGCGGCGTGGTGCTGACGTTTGGCCAATACACGCGCACGGCGCCGGCCGGTCTCAACTGGCGCTGGCCGTATCCGTTCCAGACCGATGAAACCGTCAACGTGTCGCAAGTGCGCACGGTGGAAGTCGGGTATCGCACGTCGCTGCGCAACAAGCAGGCCAGCGAGTCGCTGATGCTGACGGACGATGAAAACATCATCGATATCCAGTTCGCGGTGCAGTACACCTTGAAAGATCCCGTGGAATGGCTGTTCAGCCTGCGCGACCAGGAAGACACCTTGCGCCAGGTCGCCGAGACGGCGATCCGCGAAGTGGTCGGCCGCAGCAAGATGGACTTCGTGCTGTATGAAGGCCGCGAAAAAGTGGCCTTCGACACGCAGAAATTGATGCAGCAGATTCTTGAAGATTACAAGGCTGGCGTGTTGATTAACAACGTGACGATGCAGGCCGTGCAGCCGCCGGAGCAGGTGCAAGCCGCCTTCGACGATGCCGTCAAGGCAGGCCAGGACCGTGAGCGCCAGAAGAATGAAGGCCAGGCTTACGCCAATGACGTCATTCCAAAAGCACGCGGCGCAGCATTCCGCCTGGTGCAGGAAGCCGAGGCCTACCGGGCCATGGTGACCGAGAACTCCGAAGGTAACGCGTCGCGCTTCAAGCAGGTGCTGGTCGAGTACCAGAAGGCGCCGGCCGTCACGCGCGACCGCATGTATCTGGAAACGATGCAGCAAGTGTTCAGCAGTGCCAGCAAGGTCATGGTTGATGCCAAGACGGGCAGCAATCTGCTGTATCTGCCGCTCGACAAGCTGATCGCCCAGACGGCTGCCACCGATGCTGCCGCTGCTGCCGCCCGTGCTGCCGCGACACCCGCAGCCAACACCGTTTTGCCACAGGAAGCCATGCCGACAGTAGAAGTCAATCAGCGCCGTGACAGCCGCTCTTCGCGTGAACGGGAGAGCCGCTAATGAACCGTATCGTTGCCGCCCTGATCGCGGGCTTTATCGCGATCATGCTCCTTTCCTCGACCGTGTTTGTCGTCGATCAGCGTAAATACGCCATCGTCTTCGCCCTCGGTGAAGTCAAGGACGAGATCAGCAAGCCAGGCTTGTACTTCAAGCTGCCGCCGCCGTTCCAGAACGTCATCTACCTGGACAAGCGCATCCTGACGCTCGATACGCCGGAACCGGAACGCTTTATCACGGCCGAGAAGAAGAACATCCTCGTCGACGCGTACGTGAAGTGGCGCATCGTCAATCCGAAGACCTATTTCCGCAGCTTCGGCGGCGATGAAAGCCGCGCCCGCAACCGCATGTCGCAAATCGTCAAGGCCGCCCTGAACGATGAAATCACCAAGCGCACGGTGCGCGAAGTGATCTCGGGCGAGCGTGGCAAGGTGATGCAGGCGATCAAGGCCAAGGTGGCGGCCGAGGCCGAGGCCATCGGCGTAGGCATCGTCGATGTGCGCCTGAAACGCGTCGATTACGTCGAGCAGATCAACAACTCCGTGTACGAGCGCATGAAGTCCGAGCGCGTGCGCGTGGCCAACGAGCTGCGTTCGACCGGTTCGGCCGACTCCGAGAAGATCCGCGCCGACGCCGACAAGCAGCGCACGGTGATCCTGGCCGAAGCGTACCGCGAAGCCGAGAAGATCCGCGGCGAGGGCGATGCCAAGGCATCGCAGGTGTATGCGGAAGCGTTTGGCCGGAATCCGGAGTTCTACAAGTTTTACCGTAGCCTGGAAGCTTACCGCGCCACGTTCAAGGACAAGGGCGACGTGATGGTGGTCGATCCGAGTTCGGAATTCTTCAAGTACTTCAAGGGTAACGGCACGGCCGCTCCGTCCAGGAAGTAAGGCAGCATCGAGACTGCACCTGGCCGCAAGGACGGGTGGCAGCAGCAGCGGGGCCGGCATTGACGCCGGCCCCGTGTTTTTGTGCCCGTCCAGCTGTTGAGGGAAGGCG
>NZ_LNCE01000122.1:0-3492 GCF_001445815.1 Janthinobacterium sp. Ant5-2-1
CAGCATGGGCTGGGTGCTGACCCTGTGCGCGTGCGCGGGCTGGTTCGCGGGCTTCCTGGAACCTGAGCTGGCGCAGGCCATCGTCGGCACGCCCCGCGTCTGCCTGGGCGGCAGCGGCGCGGCGACAGGTTATGCGGAGGAAGAAGGCGACGGCTACCGCATCACGGGCAGCTGGGACTACGCCAGCGGCGCGCCCATGGCGACCCACTTCACCCTGAACGCCCGGCTGCAGCGCGATGGCCAGCCCCTGCTCGATGCGGATGGCAAGCCGCGCATCCGCGCCTTCCTCGTGCCCGCCGCGCGGGTGCAGCTGGTGCCCTCGTGGAACAGCATCGGCATGCGCGCCAGCGCCTCGCACAGCTATCGCATCGATGGCCAGTGGCTCGGCAAGGAACATGGCTTCACGATCAGTCCCGGCACCGCGACGGCCGACGGCCCCCTGTACCGCTATCCGTTCTACTCGCTCGCCTACGTGACCCTGGCCGCCAACGTGGCCGGCATGGCCGCGCATTTCATGCAATTGGCCGAAGAATGCATGCGCCACCGACGCCATGCGCGCGCCGGCTTGCCGCTGCTGGACGTGCCGGAGGTGGCCGCATTCCTGCAAGGCAAGCAAGACGCCTTCACTGCCGCCCGCACCCGCTTCTATGCCGTGCTGGACAACAGCTGGGCGCAAGTGGCGGCCGGCGCGGCCCTCGACGCGGACGGCATGCAGGCCGTGCAGACGAGTTCACTGGATTTGGTCGCCGTGTGCCGCGCGGCAGTCGATGGCCTGTATCCGTATTGCGGCCTGTACGCGGCCCGCGAAGACAGCACCATCAACCGCGTCTGGCGCGATTTCCATACGGCCAGCCAGCATTCACTGCTGCTGCCCTGACGGCCGCAGCTTGAGCGGTTCGGCAATGGTCAGCACCACCAGGAAGGTCAGGCAGGAAATGGCCGCCATGAAGCCGAACACATAATCCCAGCCGTAATGATCCAACAACATGCCGACGATCCACGGCGTGGCCGCGCCGCCCAGCTGGCCGCCCATGTTGACGACGGCGTTCGCCACGGGGAATTTTTCCTTCGAGACGAATTGCATCGGATACACCATGTAGGCGGAAAAACCGATGCTCAGCAGTACGCCCGTGAGGAACAGCAGCGCACCGTATTGCAGCGGGTCGGCCGGCGCATGGATCAGCAAGTACATCATGACGGCCGTCGACAGGGCGGAAATGAGCATGCCGGGCTTGCGGCGCTTGTCGAGCACGCGGTCGGCCAGCAAGCCGCCCAGGATATTGCCGAAGACGGCGCCCACCCACGGCGCGGCCGCCACCATGCCCATGTTCATGATGGAAAACTGTTTTACGGTCAGCAAATATGTGGGGATCCAGGCCAGCAGCACGCTGGAAATGCCCAGCTGGCAGCAATAGCCGAGCGCGCAGCCGAGAATATTCCACGAAGCAAACACGCCACGGCTGGTGGTAACAGCTGGCACCTCGCGCACACGGATCAGCTTGTCGAGCCAGGGCATGGGCCGCGACGTGGCCGCCGAGCCGGTGCTGCTGCCGTCCAGCGCTTTTTCCTCGATGACGGCCAGTTCTTCCCCGTTGACGAAGCGGCTTTCTGCCGGCTTGTTGGTGACCAGGAAATACCAGAAGATGGCCAGGATCACGCCGGGCACGGAAAACCAGATGAACACTTCGCGCCAGCCCCAGGCGGCGATGATGGCCGCACCGAGGATGGGCGTGATCACGGGGCCGAACTTGACGGCGGACAGGAACAGGCCCGAGGCCGTGCCCTTCTCGCGCGAGGGAAACCAGTGATTGATGGTCGTCGTCACGCCGATCGGCAACGGTCCTTCCGCCAGGCCCAGGCCGATGCGGCACAGCTTTAATGACAGCAGGGAACCCACGAGCCCCGTCAGCCCGGTGGCGATCGAGGTGAGGACCATGGAAATGGTAAACACCTTGCGCACGCCGAACTTCGACAGCAGCCAGGCGGAAGGCAGTTGCGCCAGCGCATAGGCGACGAGGAACAGGCTGACGAGCCCGCCCGCGTCGGTATTGCTCATTTCGAACTCCTTGCGCAGGAACGGCAAGACCACGCCCAGGTTGGCGCGGTCGGCGGCGGCAATCGTGTAGACGATGAAAAACAGGGCCGCGACGACCCAGCGGTAGCGCGTGGGACGGCGGGCGGCCAGCGGTGCGGCAGGCGCCGCAGCCGGGGCGGTGGTAATGGTATGCATGAGGTGTCTCCCGATTTTTTTCTAGTGATGGCGGATGTCAGCGCAGTTCCAGCCGGCGCAAGGTCTCTTCCAGCCCCAGCAGGTCGACGGTCGTGGCGCCGTCTCGGATCTGCTGGCGAAATTGCGCTTCCTTCTCTTCGCGCTGGCGGCTTTTCTGCAGCACCGCTTCCACCTCGTGGCGCTTCACCACCACCACGCCGTCCTGGTCGCCGACGATGATGTCGCCCGGGTCAATGCTGACGTCGCCGATGGTGACGGTCACGTTCAGGCGTCCCGGCTGGTGCTTGCCCGTGCCCTTGATCGACAGGCCCCGGCTGAAGACGGGAAAGCCGGCTTCCGTCATGGCGGCCGCGTCGCGCACGGCGCCATGGATCACCAGGCCGGCCAGGCCGATCCGCTGCGCCTGCTCGGTAAACACGTCGCCCCACACGCCCGCCTCCAAGAAACCCTTGGCGTCGACCACCAGCACGTCGCCGGGCCGGGCCTTGAGCATGGCGTAATGCAGCATCAGGTTGTCGGCCGGGCGCGTATCGACGGTTAGGGCGGGTCCGGCCAGGCGCATGCCGGGCGCAATCGGCTTGATGCCGCTGTCGAGCGCGCCTTTCGCGCCCTGCGCTTCATAGATGGTGGCCGCACCCAGCTGGCGCAGGGCGTGCAAGGTGGCAATGGAAACATGCTGGTCCATGGTGTGCTTTCAGAGATGAAGTGAGGGAAGAATCAGGCGGTGGCGGGCTTGCGCTGCAGGGTGTGATAGCCGAACTGGCGCCGCGCGTCGCGCAGGGACATGCCGTCCAGCGCGGCGGCGACGATGCGCAATTCCACGGCCTGCATGGCCAGGGCCCGTTCGAAGACGTCGTGCGCCCGGTCCGCCGGCACGATGACGACGCCATCCTGGTCGGCCACGACGATGTCGCCGGACGCCACGCGCACGCCGGCCAGGCTGACAGGCGCGCCGATGGCATCCACCTGCACCCGGTCCTTGCCGGTGCGCATGAAGCGCCCCAGCGCAAACAGGGGGTAGCCGGCCGCATCGGCTTCCGCCGTGTCGCGGCACACGCCGCCGACGATGGTGCCGGCCACGCCACGCTGCGCCGCCAGCTGGCTCATGATGCCGCCCCATACCGTGCAATCGCGGCGGGCCGCGTTGTCGAGCACGGCAATGGCGCCGGCGGGAATATCGTCGAGGTAATCGCCCACCGTGCCGGGCGACTGGCTGTCGACGGGCGCGAAGCGCACGGTGAAGGCGGGGCCGAACAGGCGCC
>NZ_LNCE01000123.1:0-5063 GCF_001445815.1 Janthinobacterium sp. Ant5-2-1
GAATTGAGGAAATTGCGTGCCGGCGGTGAAATCATGGCCAGCGGATAACGGGCCGCCAGCGCGGGATTGCTGGCTTGCGATTCGTGCGGCGCGATATACGTGGGCAAGGGATCGAGTCCCGCCTGCGCCATCGCGCTGGAATACAACTCGCACTTGCCCGATGGCGTGGGGAAACCGCCTGTGGCAAATGGCGCCTCGGCCATGGCCAGCTTTTGCCAGCCAGTGCGTTTCAGCGATTCCCAGTCGAAATGCACGGCGCGCGCGTCGGTCGTATCGAACGCCTTGGCCGCCAGCGCGTCGTCGCTTTCCTGGAAGCACGGGTCATCAAAACCCATGTGCTGCGCCAGCAAACGGAAAACTTCCGTATTCGCCTTCGCTTCGCCCAGCGGCGCCACGGCCGCGTTGTTCGCCATCATGTACAGGTGGCCGTAGGTGGAATGCGCATCGACATGTTCGAGCTGCGTGGTGGCGGGCAACACGATGTCGGCGTAATCGACGGTATCGGTCTGGAAGTGTTCGAGCACGACCGTAAACAAATCCTCGCGGGCAAAACCCTGCGCCACTTTCGAGGAATCGGGCGCCACCGCCAGCGGGTTCGAGTTATAGACGATCACGGCTTCGACTTGCGGGCCGAACTCGGCGGAACTTTCTTTCAATAGATCGTCGCCAATGGTGCTCATGTTGATGGTGCGCGGTGTGCCTTTCAATAAATCGGGGCGCTGCAGGGCCTTGCGGTTGACGGGGAAGGAACCCGAGCTCGACAGCTGCATGCCGCCGGCAGGATGGCGCCAGGCGCCCGTCAGCGCGGGCAGGCAGGCAATATTGCGCACGGCCATGCCGCCGCCATGCACGCGCTGCACGCCGTAGTTGGCGCGAATGGCGGCGCCTTCGCCAGAGCGGCATGCCTGGCCGTACAGGCGCGCCAGTTCCACCACTTCCGTGGCCGTGATGCCGCACACCTCGGCCACGCGCTCGGGCGGCCATTCCAGGGCCCTCTGTTTCAGTTCCGCATAGCCGATGGTGTACTGCGCGATATAGTCATGGTCGAGCAGGTCTTCCGTGATCAGCACATGCATCAAGCCCAGCGCCAGGGCCGCATCGGTACCCGGCAGCAAGGCGATATGCTGGTGGCATTTTTCGGCCGTCAGCGAGCGGTAGGGATCGATGGCGATCAGGGTCGCGCCATTGCGCTTGGCCTCTTGCGCACGCATCCAGAAGTGCAGGTTCGAGGCGATCGGGTTGCCGCCCCAGATGATGATCAATTTCGCGTTCTGGAACTGCTCCATGTCCGTTCCGATGCTGGCGCCTACCGTGTAGCGGTAGCCCGTGGCGCCGGCCGAGGCGCAGATGGTGCGGTCCAGCAGGGAAGCGCCCAGCTGGTTGAAGAAACGCGAGGACATCGATTCGCCCTGCACCAGGCCCATGGTGCCGCAGTAGCTGTACGGCAAGATCGCCTGTGGATCGCGCGCGGCGATCGGTTTCAAGCGGGCCGCGATGGTTTGCAGCGCTTCTTCCCAGCTGATGCGCTCGAACTTGCCTTCCCCCTTCTTGCCCACGCGGCGCAGCGGATGCAGCAGCCGGTCCGCATGGTAGGTGCGCTCCGTGAAGCGCGATACCTTCGTGCACAGCACGCCAGCCGTGGTCGGGTGGTCGGGATCGCCCTTGACGGCGGTGGCCACGCCATCGGTCACGGTGACCAGCAAGGCGCAGGTATCGGGGCAATCGAGGGGGCAGGCGGCGCGCACTTGGGTGGTGGTCATGGGGCAATCCAAAAACGTTGGGGGAAGGCGATACTGTAAACCATTCCGCGCGCTTGCTGTTGGCGCCGTGGCAAGCACGTCCGTGCGCTGGATTTACCCGGCAAACAAGAGCTACAATGCACTATTAGCCGCGTCTGTTTTTGATCAAACAAGCGCGGTCCGGCGCGCCATACATTGCTGCGTGCCAGCATCCACAGGAGAGTCCCATGAAACTAGTTGATCCGATCTTGGCGTTTCAATCCGAGCTGCAAGGTATCCGCCGTGACCTGCACGCGCATCCCGAGCTGTGCTACGAAGAACAGCGCACCTCGGACGTGGTCGCCGCCAAGCTGACAGAGTGGGGCATTCCCGTGGTACGCGGCCTGGGCCGCACTGGCGTGGTCGGCATCATCCAGAATGGCACCTCCAAGCGCGCCATCGGCCTGCGCGCCGACATGGATGCCTTGCCGATGCAGGAAATGAATACCTTCGAGCATGCTTCACGCCACCCGGGCAAGATGCACGCCTGCGGCCACGACGGTCACACGGCGATGCTGCTCGGTGCCGCCCATTACCTGGCGCAGCACCGGAACTTCGATGGCACGGTCTACCTCGTCTTCCAGCCGGCCGAGGAAGGCGGCGCCGGCGCGCGCGAAATGATCGAAGACGGCTTGTTTACGCGCTTTCCCATGGATGCCATCTACGGCATGCACAACTGGCCAGGCGCCGAAACGGGCACCCTGAGCGTGGTGGAAGGGCCCATGATGGCGTCCAGCAATGAATTCCACGTCACCGTCAAAGGCAAGGGTGCCCATGCGGCCCAGCCCCACAAAGGCATCGACCCCGTCATGGTGGCCGTGCAAATCGCGCAAAGCTGGCAAACCGTCATCACGCGCAACAAGAGTCCGCTCGACACGGCCGTGCTGTCGATCACGCAAATCCATGCGGGCAGCGCCACCAATGTAATTCCCGATGACGCCAGCCTGGTCGGTACCGTGCGCACTTTCACCACGCCCGTGCTGGACTTGATCGAGGAGCGCATGCGCGAGATCGCCGTGCACACGGCCGCCGCCTTTGGCGCCGAGGTCGACTTCCACTTCAAGCGCAACTATCCGCCGCTGGTCAACCATGCGAAGGAAACGGCATTTGCCGTCGACGTCATGAAAAGCGTAGTGGGCGCGGACAAGGTCAACGCGAATGTCGAACCGACCATGGGCGCGGAAGATTTTTCTTTCTTCCTGCAAGAAAAGGCCGGCTGCTATATCTTCATCGGCAATGGCGACGGCGAGCACCGCGATGGCGGCCACGGCCTGGGGCCATGCGTCTTGCACAATGGCAGCTACGACTTCAACGACAATCTGCTGCCGATCGGCGCCAGTTTCTGGGTCAAGCTGGCCGAAGCGAGCCTGCCCATCGCTTGAATCAGCTCAGTTGATCCGGACCGGTGCCCAAGCGCTGGCCCGGATTCAACGCTTCCAGGGCCAGCAAGGCGGCCGCGTGATCGGCCGTCGGATGCGTGGTGGCGAGGGTTTCATAACGCTGCGTCACCAGTTGTGTCACCGGCAAGGTGACGTGCGCCGCTTCGGCTGCCGCGAGGATGTTGTGCATATCCTTGATCTGGCTTTTCACTTGGCCACCGGCTACAAAATTGCGCTCCAGCATACGCTGGCCATGCACCTCCAGAATCTTGCTCTCGGCAAAACCGCCGCGGATCGCTGTCCGTACGGCAGCCGCATCGGCGCCGGCCGCCTGGGCCAGCAACAGCGCTTCGGCCACGATATTGAGCGTGGCACCGACGATCAGCTGATTGCACAGCTTGGCCACCTGTCCACTGCCGGCCGGGCCCACCAGAGTCGGGCGACCCATGACCGACAGAATCGTTTCAACCTTCGTGTAATCGCTGGCACTGGCGCCTGCCATGATGGCCAGGGTGCCCGCCTGTGCCCCACCGACGCCACCCGACACAGGCGCATCGATGAAGCCATGTCCCGCAGCATGCAAGGTGGCATGAAATTGCTGGGCTTCCGATTGTTTGGTGGAACTCATGTCGATCCAGAGCGCGCCAGCTGCCAGGGCCGGCAGGGCCTCCTGCAGCACCGTTGCCACGATGGGGCCGGCTTCCAGCATCGAGATGACCACGTCCGCGCCATTGACCGCCTCAGCCACGGAAACGGCCGGCTGCGCCCCTACCGCACGCAGAACTTGGGCCTTGCTGTGCGTGCGATTCCAAATTGTGACAGAATATCCAGCGCGCAGCAGGCACCGGACCATCGGCCCTCCCATTAGGCCAATACCGAGAAATGCGATTTTTGTAGACAATGTCAATTCAACCTCTGAGATCAAACAGGTGGCGGGAGTAGTGTGCAAAACTAGGTGCCTGCGCAAACAAGACAAGCCTGACGGCCAATTTTACGATGAAAGTCTCTATGTCCTTCAAGAAGAATCTCCTCAAATCCATCGCCGCCGTTGCCGCGCTGATGGCGGCTAACGCCGGCTTTGCCGCCGACGACAAACTGATCGACTCCGTCTATGGCGAATATGCCAAGGGCGTGAAGGTACAAATGGTACGCGCCGGCGTGACCTCGAACTGGGATAAAGCCTGGTTTGTATCGAATGGCACGCAGCTGAGCGGTTACTGGGATGCCAGCATCGGCGGCTGGGATGGCAAAAGCTATCGCAACGTCCCTGGCCAGCATCAAAAACTGTGGGACCTGGGCTTTACCCCGGTCTTCCGCTTTGAAAACACGAACAAGCTGGGCTTCTACGCAGAAGGCGGCATTGGCGTGCACATGCTGTCGAAACTGTACGATAACGACGATAACCGCCTGTCGACCCACTTCCAATTCGGCGACCATATCGGCGTCGGCTATGTCTTCAATAACAAATGGGAAGTCGCTGCGAAGATCCAGCATTTTTCGAACGGCGGCTACAAGAAACCGAATAGCGGCGTCAATTACATGAACGTCAAAGTCGCTTATCACTTTTAATAAGAGTGAAAAATGACAAAGGCAGCGCGCAGCGCTGCTTTTTTTTCGTCTGTGGTATTGACTGCTGACTTGTCGGATTACGCTCCGCTAATCCGACCTACCCGGCGTTCTATGGACGTAGGTCGGCTTAGCGCGCAGCGCGTAAGCCGACACCACCACCGGCGCCCAACAAAACCACCAGACGAAAAAAAACCCCACCATGGCTGGCGGGGTTTTTCTCTACTGCGAATAACAAGCCTGACGATAACCTACTTTCACACTGGTTGCAGCACTATCATCGGCGCAAAGTTGTTTCACGGTCCTGTTCGGGATGGGAAGGGGTGGGACCAACTTGCTA
>NZ_LNCE01000124.1:0-6804 GCF_001445815.1 Janthinobacterium sp. Ant5-2-1
CGCCTCCGTGGCGTGTTGATCACGAAGTTCGACCGACTTAGCGTTTCGGCCCATGACGTATCTCGTATCCGCACCGGCTGGCTGGCCGAGGAAACGTCACACCGAAGATGGGCACGTCGGAGTGCTGGCTGAAATCCTTAGCGTACTAATTTTTTCGAATTCTGTGGGCGCCCAATATCGAGCGCGGTTTCCGCGTGCTCAAATCCTAAATCGAGATCGGTTCGATATATCATCGGCTGCCTGGGCGCATCCGAGCCCATGCCACGATCTGCTTCATGGCCTTGATTCTGTTCGCATCATGCGAACCTGCTTGCACGCCAGCGACACCGCGCTATCGCCCGAGCGCGCGCTAGCAAAACTGCGGCGGATTCAACACCACCGCGTCACCCTAAACGGCAACGAATCCGTTGCCGGCATTTCGTCAATCAACAAGGAGCAGACCAACATCCTCACCGCGCAGACTATCAAAAAACCGACCCTCGATACACAATTAACGCTCTTGTAGTGGCACATTTGCACGTCACACCTATATGAATCAATAACTTACGCGTGCAGCTATCGAACTCGGGAGGCATTCCTGGAATGAGACAATAAGCCAAATTACCCTTAGCGCGAACAGGGGCATTAATGATTTTCATACGAATCTCCGTTTGGGATGGAGGGATCGATACCCAATGGGCGTAAATCCCCGTTGGGTGTGATTGTTTGAGTTTTGCACTTGTAGCGCTTAAACAATGCCGAAGATCCGGCGGGAGGAAAAATTTGAGTAGCGCTCATCTGTAGTAGTACACAGAAAAGCGAGAATTGGTTGAATGAAATTTCCACTAAGCGGCTATTAATAATACTCGATTTTTGGATAATTGAGTCAATCAGAGATGCAAATTTTGATGCTGATACAGATGCGAATCACCGACTAGAGAAAGGCAGCCATGGTTTTTCAAAGATCCGCCTAGGCGAAAGATTTGAGGAAAACGGCCGTCGTCATGTGTTACAACTTGATGTCGTCCAATGACTTGCCTTCATCCATATAAGCTTTCACCCATGCAGGATAGCGGCCACGACCGGACCACTGCTGACCATGATCGTTAGGGTTGCGATATTTCATGGGAGCCTTCATGCCTGTCGATTTAGCAGCCTGACCGGTGTTCACAATGTCCTGCAACTTCAGGCCAGCAGCCTGAGCGATCGCCACAATTTGTGTACGAGCGTTCGACTTCTCTTTCTCGCTACGCGCGAGAATTTCTTTTTTGAGGTCCACCTCGAGGGTACGCAGCTCTGCTACTGACAGCTTCGAAATATCAATCATTTGTAAGCTCTCTTAAGTTAGGTTAAATACATGTTTGTCATCTTGCTATTGACATTGGCTATCGGCCCATTTTGATAATGAATCCTTGGCAAAGTTTAGCGCATAATTATAGAGACGGTGTGACTATATGTTAAGCAGAAATTTCATGTATTATACTATGGCGCGTCCTACTACAGGGAAATCTGAGGTTGTGTCAGTTTGCTCTTTAGTTAGAATTTAATTAATGTGCGGCAATTTCGTATGGTGAAAACGTTTAACCAAATGCATTCAATTCATATAGGTTGGGGGCATACGACTGATATTCTTAACTGACCCGCGTGACATACTTGTACCGGGAACAATTTTTGGGAGCCTTAAATGCTGAAAAAACAAATGAATTTCTTGATGCAGTTCAACTTGAACTGGGGAAAATCGATGAGTGACATAAATTGACCCTTAGTGAGTGTGATGTGATAGATGACTGAATCGCCACAACTTTATTAGACACCCGCGAGCCGCTCAAAATGCCTTCGTTCAAACTCTGCTGGCGAAAGCCTGTAATTAAATCCGTGACGGCGCTTGGGATTGTAGAACATGTCGATGTAGTCGAAGATGTCCTGCCTGGCGTCGTCCCTGGTTGCGTAGGTTTTGCGTTTGATGCGCTCGCGTTTTAGAAGCTGGAAGAAGCTTTCAGCGACAGCGTTGTCGTGACAGTTTCCACGTCGGCTCATGCTTGGCTCCAGCAGATGCGCCGTCAAGAAATCACGCCAGTCCTTGCTGGTGAACTGCGAGCCCTGATCCGAATGAACCATCACAGGATGGGCCGGCTTGCGTCGCCAAACGGCCATCAGCAGCGCGTTCATCGCCAGTTCCGTATCAATCCGTGAGCTCATCGACCAGCCGACGACCTGGCGCGAAAACAGGTTAAGTACCACTGCCAGGTAGAGCCAGCCTTCATGAGTTCGAATATAGGTGATGTCCATCACCCAGACCTTGTTTGGCTCAAGTACGTCAAATTGCCGCTGCAGATGATTCGGCGCCACCACCGATGGCAGGCCGCCGTCTTTCCGCTTGCGCTTGCCCTACTCGGTCTGCGAGCGCAGGCACGCTGAGCGCATGATGCGGTGAACGCGATTGATACCGCATCGCTCTTCGGGCACGCCATACCGCTTTGTCCACGCATAGATCCTGTGGATACTGACAGCAAGCCGTTCAGCGACCTCGACCGACGGGTGCCCGCGCTCAACAGCCTGCTTGACCGCTGCGACCTTAAATTCTTCCGTGTAACGCTTCCCACTCATGATTTCTCCTATGCCTAAATTATGGCTCAGGAGTGTCTACGATTGTCGTGGCGACTCACACTTTGATGTACAGGGATTCGGTGCCGAATCTTGTGCATCGCATATCAAGTCGCAGCGCACAGCTTTGTGATGTTGGATGATGAAGGGCATACCAAATAAATTGCCGTCAAATCTGTTGTCGACTATGAGGCTGGAGAGGGTGAATTCGGGAGTGCCCACTTGATTGGCGGTGACGCAGTCACTGAAATTTTTACGTTGATTGATCCAGAAGATGGGAGCAGCTGGCGCGGACTCGCAGGCCATGCCGTTCGAGTCGATGAATGAGAATTCACAGAGTACCTTGGAGGTGCGCGTAGCACCTCCGGCCGGTGAAGACCGCGGGTGTGCGTGTTGATGAGGGTTGGTTTAGAATTTAAATGCAGATTGAACAGCTTTGTGCTTCGATGAAACGATGTGCATGAGGCCGTGGCGCTGTCGAAGGCGCGGCTGGAGAATCGGTCCGGCCCGGCTGCAACCGAAGTCAAGTAAGAGAGGGCTGGCTCATGCGAATCGGTTATGCCCCCGTCTCCACCCAGCACCAGAACAACACGGCACAGATCGCGGCGTTGAACGCGGCCGTATGCGGGCGGATATTTGAAGAAAAGGCGTCGGCGGGCGGCTGGGACCGTCAGAACTGAGCCGCCTGCTCGATCAATTGCGCAAGGATGATGTGCTAGTCGTCTGGAAGCTCGAACGCCTGTCACGCTCGCTCAAGGACGTGCTGACCCTCAAGGAGACGGTGGAAAAGGCGGGCGCGGGATTCCTCAGCCTGACCGAGGCTGTCGACACCGCCTCGCCGGCCGAGCGCATGATGATGCAAATCGTGGGATCGTTTGCCGAATTCCAGCGCCCCATGATACACGAGCACACCCGCAGCGGCTTGTTGGCCGCCCGCAGAGAAGGCCACATTGGCGGTCGCCGTCCCAAGCTCACGCCAACGCAACAAAAGGGAATCGTCCACCTGGTCGATTCTGGTCAGAAAACAGCCGCCGATTCTCAGCGCCTGTTTAATGTCCATCTATCCAAGGTAGCACGGCTGCTGATATGCAGCAAGCTCTCAACATAGCTGGGAAACCAAAAAAATCATTAAGGTACGATTTTTCCCGTTTCCCCTGTTCTCCCCTAGTATGCTAATCTATAGTCGCAGCATCGAAACGCAAATTCTATGCTGGGGTGAATCAATTAGCATAGAAGAAAAGTTTAATCCACTTCAGTAGTTTTAACAGCGTTTATTTTATGCACAGCCGATAATGCGCACATATAACCTTGAGAAGTCCGCCCACAAATATCAGCTCGACCATCACCATTAATATCAGGAAACAATAGTGTCGATGCTTTCGCGGAAGTTCCAAAATGGGCATTGTCGGTAAAATCTGTATTCACAGGTATATTCCAGTTGTCATGAAAGGCGTTACCTCTAGATAATTCACAAAACACACCTTTTTTACCACGCGCACATACATCTGCTTTACCATCTCCATCAACATCGGCTAGTCGCAGGGATAAGTAATATTCTGGCTGATTCCATCCATTGGCGTCAGAGAAGCCACGACCCCATAGTCCGAAGCCAATGAAACGGCTGTTATCGGGATCGCCAAGTGCGCAATAGACCCCAGCACCACCTCTTCCGCAGATATCTAAGTTTCCATCGCCATTTACATCAGCAAACTGAATTGTTAATGCATGTTCTGGCCAATTCCAACCGCTAGCATCATCAAAAGAACTAAGCCAAAGTGTAACTGGATTAAATTTCCCCAACGCATCATTAATTCCGCAATATATCCCGTTTGTACCGCGGGAGCAAATGTCGGCATACCCATCTTTGTTGACATCAACCAACCGAATGGTATCATAATATGTTGAATTCAATCCCCACCCTTGAGCATCCGAAAAATCCTCTGTCCAATATTCCCCTGTAGAAGAAAACGAATCTCCGTTAGAGATTACACATTTTATTCCATTAGCATCGCGTATACACGCATCCGCTTTCTTATCTCCATTTATATCTGCAAGTTGAAACGACATTGCATAATTTGAGGAATTGATGGTTGCGCTGGAAATTGCGGTAGACCACAGAGTTATGGAGCTATATGAACCGTTAGCGTTCAAAGTTGTACAAACAATTCCATCAGGCCTCAGACCACAAATATCGGCACGACCATCGCCATTAATATCAGCAGAGCGAAATGTACTATAATTTACGGGTTTTGCATCCCAGTTAAATTCAGTATCTGCGAACAAATTTACGGGTGGAATCAAGCCAAAATTTTGAGTTTTTTGCATGACCGGGGCACCAGTCTTTTTTACCCATCTTTGGTTAAAACGACCATCTCTCGGGTAGATGGTTAGATCGGCTAACTGTGCACATTCCTGGGCAAACACCCCATTATCTCCCGCCGATAGACACAATCCGTTTATGCCACGAATTTGCCCATTGTTGAGAATGGTCCAAGTTTGATCTGGACGTTGTTCACATTGACTAGTTGTCACTACATTACTGAAAGAACCAAAGGGAACAGAAATAGGATTAGCCGTTAAACAATGCATTGAGTCGACAAAAAATTGACCCCAATTATCTAAATTCCATGCGCTAGCGTTTTTACAAGAAGATAAAAATACACCATTGTGTCCTTTGAGAGTAAGGCAACCATTGAAGTTAGCAATTTTTGTCGCATCAAAAGATAGATTGTTCACTGTCGCCCCTTCTCTAGCATTCAGCCCTTCTCCTTGGGATGCGTAAAGGTCATCACACCTCGGACCAAGTAACATTGAATCAGCTTCGAGTTCATTAAAATTCCACGGCATATATGCTGCATAAGATTCCTGTTTAATAATTGCAGTTGAGCATTGAAGATTTGGCATGTTGTATGCAGGACTATCTGGATAGATAACGCCCGGGAAGCGAATACTATATGTTTGAGCATTAATCAATCTATGTTCGATACCATAGGTTGCCGTATACATTCGATCCGCCTCTTGAGCAAAATTAGCTGCATAAATATGATCGCTATGATCAACTGGAGGATCAGAAACTATTGGTAAGCCATCACGTAAAAACATATCATAATGGGTTTTTGTACTATCCAGCGTTCCAAGTGTCTTAGGCTTATAATTGCTCATCAATTCAAAGAGAAATCCTATTACATCAGACCTATTGTATGTAAAATATCTTTGCGCAGAAAAATGATAACCACTCGTGATTGTGGCAGATAAATTATTATTTTCTAGGCTGGCTTTCCAAAGCGTTTCAATGGTAGGAATGGCTTCATCATTATAAGCCGGAATATTTTCCGGATAGCCATTTTTCCATCCCCATGAGTTAGTTAGTCCCATAAAATACAAATCTACTCGCTTTTCACCAGACTTTTTCAAAAAACAGTGAATTGATGGAAAAACATTGGAAGTGTTTAATTTATTCTGAGTATTTTTTGTATTTTCAAATGCACAGTTGTGTGTGACAAGTATACGGACAGCATCATCGCCCTTATTGCGACTATTATTTGCCACACCGCCATCTGACCAACTTTCTAATACTTCACTAGGTGATAAAGTAGGTAGGTTTAAAAGCTTCTCGTATGCATTAAGAATCCCAGCAATACGATAAATTCCAATCAGACTGTCGTAACAACTTTGCAAAGAACTTGTATCAATATATGGAGTTAGATCCAGATGCCCATCGACACCCTTCGGCTTTGCGCAAACAGCTTGAGAAACCTTACTAACGTTTGTATCACCAATAATATTAGAAATACCGCTCGATAAAAAAACGGTAACTACATGATTACCTTTAAAAATTGATTGCTGTATATGATCACTCAAAAATAAAAGGTCGTCATCCTCATGCGCTACAATGAACATATCTGTAGTAACATGACTGCCGCTACTGGCGTGGACATCGAATTTAACGAATGGAGTGCTATCCATCTCCAAAACGTTTGATTTGTTAGTTGTATGTTTTTCGCCGACAATAGCATTCGATTCCCCATTTTCTAAAATGAACCCAATCATTATTATCGCTATAATATAATTTTTCATTTTTATAAGTTTATTTTAATTTTTTTGAAATTTACCGGTGAATATAGATGTGTCCAATTAAGAATTGACTCCACCGATATTCGCTTTTAAATTTTTATTTTAATTTATATACGGAGTAAAATCTATTTCAGTTTTACCAATGCC
>NZ_LNCE01000125.1:0-526 GCF_001445815.1 Janthinobacterium sp. Ant5-2-1
AGTTCGAAATACTTGCGATGGACACTCGCTGGGGCGTTGGCTGCGACTCGGCCAAAAACCAGCTTGCGCCACTTATCGGACATCCAGTCCAGTGCCAATGCAGGTAGCGCACCTTCTGCTGCTGGCAGTTGTTCCTTGTGGCTGGAGCGATGCTTTTGGATGATGGCGATCGCCGCCAGCAGGCTCTGATCCTGGGAGCTGGATTTCAGGCTGAGCGCTTCGAGGCACTTGAAGAGCAGGCTGCGCTTGCCAACATACCCGATCAGCATGAATGGATAATAGTTATTGCCAGCATACGCCATGTGCTCGTCGCATTCAGTAATCCATGCCGCCAGATCCCCGTCGAGGGATTGCTCGACCCGGGCGACGCGATCCTCTTCGCTGGCCTCTTCGCTCAGGACGGTCAGCACTTCGCGGAACTGTCCGATCAAACGCTCAATCTGTTCGGCGTGCTGCAGGTGATATTGCCGCAACCGTTCCTCGGCGCCGTTATGCAAGATGCGGATGGTCTTGATGAAGATTTCGG
>NZ_LNCE01000126.1:0-203371 GCF_001445815.1 Janthinobacterium sp. Ant5-2-1
CGTGCAGATGGTCTCGCACGGCTTCATCTCCGGCGCGATGTTCCTGTGCATCGGCGTGCTGTATGACCGCATGCATACCCGCAACATCGCCGACTACGGCGGCGTCGTGAACCGCATGCCGAAATTTGCCGCCTTCTTCGTGCTGTTCTCGATGGCCAACTGCGGTCTGCCAGCGACTTCCGGCTTCGTCGGCGAGTTCATGGTGATCCTGGGCGCGGTGCAATACAACTTCTGGATCGGTCTGCTGGCTGCAACGGCACTGATCTGGGGCGCAGCGTACTCGCTGTGGATGGCCAAGCGCGTGGTGTTCGGCAAGATCAAGAACAAACACGTGGCCGAATTGACCGACATTAACAAACGTGAATTCTTCATGCTTGCTTTGCTGGCCATCGCCGTGCTCGTGATGGGTCTGTACCCAGCCCCGTTCACCGACACGATGCAAACTTCGGTTGCTGACCTGCTGCAGCATGTCGCCACCAGCAAGTTGCCTTAAATAGAAGACCGATAACATGACTAATGCACCTAATCTGGTACCGCTGTACGCGGAAATCTTTCTGCTGATCGCCACGTCGGCGCTCTTGCTGATCGATATGTTCTTGCCTGCGGCGAAGCGTTCGATCACCTATGCGCTGTCCTTGCTGACCCTGGCCGGCTGCGCCTTGCTGACCGTGGGCGACTTCAACGCGGGCACCACCGTCTACACGTTCCATAACATGTTCGTGTCGGACCCGATGTCGCAGCTGCTGAAACTGTTCTCGTACGGCGCCGTGGCGCTGACCCTGATCTACTCGCGTGCCTACGCCACCGACCGCAATATGCTGTCGGGCAACCTGGGTGGCGAGTTCTACGTGCTGGCCCTGTTTGCACTGCTGGGCCAGATGATCATGATCTCGGCCAACAACTTCCTGATCATCTACCTGGGTCTGGAACTGATGTCGCTGTCGCTGTACGCACTGATCGCTTTGCGCCGTGACAATGCCAAGGCCACGGAAGCGGCCATGAAATACTTCATCCTGGGCGCCTTGGCTTCCGGTTTCATGTTGTACGGTATCTCGATGCTGTACGGCGCGTCCGGCACCCTGGACTTGGGCGAACTGCGCGTGGCGCTGGAAAACGGCAAGACCAACGGCACCATCATGGTTTTCGGTCTGGTGTTCCTCGTTGCGGGCCTGGCCTTCAAACTGGGCGTCGTGCCATTCCACATGTGGGTGCCTGACGTGTATCAAGGTTCGCCGACTGCCGTAACCCTGCTGCTGGGCGGCGCGCCGAAACTGGCCGCGTTTGCCATCACCCTGCGTTTGCTGGGCGAGGGCTTGCTGCCGATGGCGCATGACTGGCAGCAAATGCTGCTGGTGCTGGCCGTGATGTCGCTGGCCATCGGTAACTTCACCGCCATCGCGCAAACGAATCTGAAGCGCATGTTGGCGTACTCGACCATCGCGCAAATGGGCTTCGTCCTGCTGGGCTTGTTGTCCGGTACCGTTGACGCACCGAACAACACCCTGAACGCGGCTGGCGCAGCCACCGCCTACGGCGCCTCGATGTACTACGTTATCACCTATGTGTTCACCACCCTGGGTACCTTTGGCGTGATCATGTTGCTGGCACGTAGTGGTTTCGAAGCGGAAGAACTGGCCGATTTCAAGGGCCTGGGCAAACGCAGCCCGATCTTCGCGCTGGTGATGACCCTGTTCATGTTCTCGCTGGCTGGCGTGCCGCCGCTGATGGGCTTCATGGCCAAGTACTCGGTGCTGGCTTCCGTGCTGGCCACGGGCCAGCTGTGGCTGACCATCGCCGCCGTGCTGTTCTCGCTGATCGGCGCCTTCTACTACCTGCGCGTCGTGAAAATGATGTGGTTCGACGAGCCGACCGATAGCAACGCGCTGGTCGTGCATGGCGACATGCGCGTCGTGCTGGCACTGAACGGCGTGTTCGTTCTGGCGCTGGGCGTGATGCCTGAGAGCATCCTGGCGGCCTGCGCTTCGGCCATCACCAAGACCCTGGCGTCCTGACCGATGGATGTCACCGTCTCGAGCTGGCTGGTGATTGCCTTGGGCATCCTGGGCGCCAACCTGCCTTTCTTGAACGAGAAACTGTTTGCCGCCGTGCCCTTGAAAAAGGCGGCGCAAGCGGAGCAGGGCTGGCGCAAGCCGCTGGCGCTGCGCCTGCTGGAGATGGTGATTCTGTACTTCATCGTCGGCGCCGTGGCGTTCGCGCTCGAAGCGCGCATCGGCAACGGTTTCCCGCAGACGTGGGAGTTCTATGCCATCACCGGCTGTCTGTTCCTGGTGCTGGCTTTCCCAGGTTTTGTCGGACGCTACCTGCGCAAATGCCGTTAGCAGCAACCACCGAAAGCGGCGCCTCTGGCGCCGTTTTTTATTGAATAAAGGAATTCCATGGATACGAATCTGATTGAAACCAAGGTGGATGGCGAGCTCGTCTACCAGGGCGGCTTCCTGCGCGTGCAGCGCGACCGTGTGTCTCTGCCGGACGGCAAGATCACGGCGCGCGAATTCGTCCTGCATCCGGGCGCCGTCGTCATCCTGCCGCTGCTCGACGATGGCACGGTGCTGATGGAGCGCCAGTACCGCTATCCGCTGGACCGGGTCTTCATTGAATTCCCGGCTGGCAAGATCGACGCGGGCGAATCGCACCTGGCGTGCGCCCAGCGCGAGTTGCTGGAAGAGACGGGCTACACGGCCAGCGACTGGCAATTCGTCTCTACCATCCACAACGCCATCGCGTATTCAGATGAACACCTGGAACTGTTCCTGGCGCGCGGCCTGGTCGCCGGCGAACGCCAGCTCGATGAAGGCGAATTCCTCGAGACATTTACAGCCACCGTGCCGCAGCTGCTCGACTGGGTCAAGGATGGCACGATCACGGACGTGAAAACCGTTATCGGTATCTTCTGGCTCGACAAGATCACCAGCGGCGTGTGGCAGCCGGCCTGATACAGCGCATGCGCACGGCAATCTTCCTGCTGCTGGCGGCCGCCAGCCTGGGCGCGCACGGAGCCGCGCGCACGCCGTTTCAGGTGCGCTGCGAAGACACGATCAGCAAGACGGTGTCCGTGCTGACGGCGCAGCAGAATGGCTACAGCATCGACACGCATCTGCCGTACAAGGCCCTGACGGTGATGAAGGGCACGGCGCGCGCCAACACCTGGGTGTTGGGCTTGACCAAGACGGATTCGCGCGTGGCCATCGCCCTGGCCGGTCCCATGCTGCAAGACCCGGCCAGCGGCTATGAATGTGTGGCGCCGCAGATTACCGTGTCCCTCACGTATGCGCCCGTGGTGATCTATATCGGCCGCGAGTTTGCCCCCGGCACTTGCGCGTATGATGAGATACTCGCGCACGAGTTGCGGCACATGAAAACCTATATGGAACACTTGCCGCGCGTGGAAAAGACCGTGCGCGCGGCGCTGGCCAAACGCTTCGAAGCGCGGCCCCTGTACGCGCCCAGCGGCACAGCCAAGGCGGCGCTGGCGCGCGAGATCGACACGGGCTGGCTGCCCTACATCAAGGCCGAAATGCGCAAGGTGGAAACCTTGCAGGCGGCTATCGATTCTCCACAGGAATATGCGCGCCTAGGCAAGGCGTGCAAAGGTGAAATCCAGAACATCCTGGCGGGCAAGGCAGCGCCCGCCAACTAGACAAGGAATGGCATGACAGCAGCACCGAACACCGCCCGTTACTTTGCGCTGATCCCCGCCGCCGGCGTGGGCGCGCGCATGGAAGCGGGCAGTCCCAAGCAATATTTAGCCATCGCCGGCAAACCCATGCTGCGCCATGCGCTCGACGCCTTTCTTGCCAGCCCCCTCATCGCGCACACCTATGTCGTCGTCAGCGCCGACGATGGCGTGATCGACACGGTCGTGCCGGAGCAGGGCGTGACTGTGCTGCGCTGCGGCGGCGCCACGCGCATGGAAAGCATCCTCAATGGCTTGCACGCCATGCACGGCAGCATCGCTGCCCACGACCAGGTGCTGGTGCACGATGCGGCGCGGCCCGGCCTGACGCCGGCGCTGATCGAAAAGCTCATTACCGAAGTCGGTGAACATCCGGCCGGCGGCTTGCTGGCCTTGCCCGTGGTCGACACCGTCAAGCGGGCAGGGGCCGCCAATGTGTCAGCGCAGACGGTGCCGCGCGACCATCTATGGCTGGCGCAGACGCCGCAAATGTTCAGCTATGCGCTGCTGCACCGGGCCTTGTCCGAAGCACCCGACCCGCAAGCAATCACGGACGACGCCAGCGCTGTCGAAGCGCTGGGCCTGGCGCCCAAATTGATCGAGGGTCATCCGCGCAACCTGAAGGTAACCTTGCCGCGCGACATCCACACGGCCGAGCTGTATTTGACCCATCCTTGAATCCTGAATCGAAAGACCGCATGACGACCATCACCACTCCCGTATTGCCATTTCGCATCGGCCAGGGCTATGACTGCCACGCGCTGGTGGAAAACCGCGACCTGATCATCGGCGGCGTGAAAATCCCCCATCACCTGGGCTTGCTCGGCCATTCCGACGCGGACGTGCTGCTGCACGCCATTACGGACGCCATCTTCGGCGCCGCCGCCCTGGGCGACATCGGCCGCCATTTCCCCGACACGGACGCGCAATTCAAGGGCGCCGATTCGCGCACCCTGCTGCGCGAAGCCGTGCGCCGCGTGCAAGCCACCGGCTATGTGATCGGCAACGTCGACGCCACCATCATCGCCCAGCGCCCGAAAATGGCGCCGCACATCGCCGCCATGTGCGCCAACGTGGCCGAAGACCTGGGCGTTTCCGTGGGACAGGTCAACATCAAGGCCAAGACGAATGAAAAGCTCGGCTACTTGGGCCGTGAAGAGGGTATCGCGGCCGAGGCTGTGGCCTTGCTGCTGCGTGCCTGAGCGTGCCCGGCGGCGCTTTTTAATGATTTCTGAAATTAATATTTCCAAATTGAAATTTGGTGAAAATTTAACGTTATTGTCATGCTAATATCTGTCCGCTTTTTCGGACGCGACAAGACGTCACCTTTAACCATGGGAATATTGAGAGAACGGAATCATATGAATAGTCGTAAGCAGGGGCCGGCATTGCGCTGGCTGGGCGCCAGTCTGTTGGCCATGGCTATGCTGGCCGGGTGTGGCGGCGGGAGCAGCAGTGATGGCAGCGTCGTGACGCCGCCCGCAGCTGTCGTGCCGCAAGCTGTCGTTGTGTTTGCTGGTGCGGTTTCCGCAGCTGCCGAAGGCGCAGATGCCATCGGCAGCATGGGCGCACCGATCGAACTCGATGCTGGCGGCAGCAAGGATAGCGAAGGCAATGCGTTGAGCTTTGCCTGGAGCATTGTTTCCAAGCCCACCGACAGCAGCCTGAGTTTGCAGAGCGCCACAGCTGCCAAGCTGGGCTTCCAGGCCGACGTGCTGGGCAGCTACGTCTTCAAGTTGCGGGTCACCAATAGCAAGGGTGGTTTCGCGGAAAAAAATGTGACGGTGCTGGTGAATAACCGCGTACCGAACGCCGTGATCGTCGTCAACGCCACGTTCACGGCGCAACCGGTCGTCAAGACGCCCGTGGCTGTATCGATTGGCTCCGGCATCGTGCTCGATGCCACGGGCAGCATCGATGCCGATGGCGACAAGGTGACCACGACGTGGGAATTGATCCAGAAGCCAGCCAGCAGCACCTCGGTGTTGTTTGCTGCAGGTCAAACGGCCCGTTTCTCGCCGGATGTGCTGGGCTTGTACAAAGTGCGCGCCCGCGGCGCCGACGGCAAGGGGGCGTATGCCGAAACCGTGTACCAGTTCGATGTCAACAACAGCGTTCCAACGGGCGTGATCCAGGGCACGGTGGCGGTGGTCAGCCGCGACAAGCAAACCGTCCCCGTGGGCCAGCCCGTCGTCACAAGCGGCATCCTGAGCTATGACGAGGGTGGCGCGCAATTGATTTATGCCTGGGCGGTCGACAGCCGGCCTGCCGGCTCCGTCGCGGTGCTGGGCGCTGCCACAGCTGCCGTGCCATCGTTCACGCCGGACGTGGCGGGCGCCTATGTGCTGTCGCTGACCGTGGGCAATGGCCGCCAGACGGCAGTCGCTTACCTGAACCTCAATGCCGTTACCTCGACCTCGAGTGTCGTGGCGTTGCCGTTCAAGCCGCTTGACATGCGCTATAGCCAGGCTGTCGACCGCCTGGTCGTCGTGACTGCCGAGCCTAATGCCATGAAAGTCATCAATCCGACCAATGGCGCGATCGTCAGCATCGATCTGCCGACGACGGTCAAGGCTTTCAATCTGAGTCCGGATGGCAAGCTGGCAGGCGTGTTGCACGATAGCGTGGTCAGCCTCGTGGACCTGGTCACGGGTACCGTGCTGAAATCGACGGGCACCGGCGGCACGCAAACGGAAGTCTTCGTCACCAATGACGGCGTGGTCTTCCTTTCTGGCCAGGCGCTGGCTTCATCGGCGCGGCCGGCTGTTGCCGTGATCAACGCCCGTACGGGACAGGCATTGCCTCCGCTTGATTTTGGTGCTGGCGGCGGTTTCTTTGGCGTTCTGCGCGGCGCGTTTGCCGTATCGAAGAACAAGGCCTTTCTCTCGTCGGGCGGCAGTTCAAGCCTCTCGTATTTCACCATCGATCCGCAAACGAATGCCATCCTTGATAGCGGCAGTGTTTACGGCGATTACTACATGATGGCACCGTTCTTCCTGTCGCCGAAGGAAGACTTGTTGTTCTCTGCAAATGGTTCGTATTTCAACACCGATACGCTGAAATATGTAGGGCGTTTTACCTTTGGCACGGGCAGTACCGGCCAGACCAATGCCATGCTGTCTATGAGCTATTCTCCCACCACGGCGGAAGTGCTGCTGATGGAAAGCTCGCTTGACTACGTTTCTTCGGCCTACGATACGACCTACAAGACCAGCTACAAGAAATATAGCGGTGAATTGCTGTTCCCTGCAGGCAGCGTCAGCCTGCCAGTGATTGGCGGAGAAACTAGTTACGGTATCGGCGTCTTCCATACGTCGGCAGGCGAGTCGCTGGCGGTGGTGCAGACGGGCGGTGCACAGAAGGGCGCCACGCGCGCCAAGTACTATCTGGTGTATCGCTGATCGCATGAAAACGGCGGCGCATCCGCCGTGCAAGATGTGATATTTTAGAAGGCGGCGCGATGGCAAAAGACCATCCCGGCCGCCTTTTTTCATTGACGACACAGGAGAATTCCCGATGCCAATCATCAAGCGCACACGCCTTGCCAACGCATTGCTGCTGGGAGCCTTCGCGGCCTGCGCCATGCCCGCCCACGCCGAACTGCAAGCCACGGGCGAGCCCCCCGCCGCCAAACAGGGCTGGAAGGCCGAGACCGTCGCGCAGGGCGTGCGCCAGCCGTGGGGCATCGCCTGGCTGGGCGAGGGGCGCGCGCTCGTCACCAGCAAGCAGGGCACCTTGCATCTGCTTAACGGCAAGAAGTTCGAGGACGTTGCGCTGGAAGGCATGCCCAAGGTGTTTACGGGCGGGCAGGGCGGCCTGCTCGATATCGTGATTCACCCGCAGGATGTCAGCAAGCCGAATCCACGCGTCTACATGACGGTGTCGACGGGCACGAATGACGCGAACCGCACGACCCTCGTGCGCGGCGTGTTCGATGGCAAGAAGGTGACGGGCATCCAGACTCTGTTCAAGGTGGCCACGGACAAGAGCGGCGGCCAGCATTTCGGTTCGCGCCTGCTGTGGCTGCCGGATGGTACTTTGCTGATGAGCGTGGCCGATGGCGGCAATCCGCCGCTGCGCATCGGCGACCGCCTGGCGCGCGAGCAGGCGCAAAACCTGGCCACGCACCAGGGTTCCATCCTGCGCCTGACGGAAGACGGCAAACCGGCGCCCGGCAATCCGCTGGCGGCCAAGGGGGCCTTGCCGGAAATCTGGTCGTATGGCCACCGCAACGTGCAGGGCCTGGCGCTCGATCCTGTTTCCGGCCGCGTGTGGGCCACGGAACACGGGCCGTATGGTGGCGATGAGCTGAACCTGGTGACGGCAGGCGGCAACTATGGCTGGCCTTTGCAAAGCTATGGCGCCGACTACAAGACGCATGAACCCGTCGGCAAGCACGAAGTGGCGGGCATGCTCAATCCAAGCGTGGCCTGGGTGCCGTCGCCGGCGCCGTCGGGACTGGCCGTCTACACGGGCGACAAGATCGCCGCCTGGCGCGGCAGCATCTTCAGCGGCGGCCTGGCGGCCAAGGATATCCGCCGCATCGCCGTCGATGCCAGCGGCAAGGTGACGGGACAGGACCGCCTGGACATCGGCGCGCGCGTGCGCGACGTGCGCCAGGGGCCGGACGGCTACCTGTATGCGCTGACCGATGAGGACAATGGCCGCTTGCTGCGCATCGTGCCGCAGTAACACGGCAGGCGCGGTCTTCGCTTAAGATGGCGCCTTTACTTCATTCAAGGTGGCGGCATGGCCCGTGATACTTATGCATACCGGCACGTTGCCGTCGAATCGCGCGCCGTCAACGGCCGCGTGGAAATCCGCCCCGTGCCGGGCCAGGCCTTTTCGCCCGAGCTGGCCGTGCAGTGTTCGCGCCGCCTGGCCGACCTGCAGCGCTATCCGCTGGGCAGCCGCTTTTTACTGTTTGCCAAGCTGACGGACCGCCTGGGCGGCATTCCCTTCCTGTATGCGTATCACGGCGACGCGGACGTCGTGATGACGCCGGCCGACGTGGCGAAATTCCTTGGCGAATTCCGCCGCGGCCGTATCTGATTTCTACGATGCGATGCAGGCCGCGCCAGCCTTGGCGCTGGCCTGCGGCTTGCCGAAGATGGCGATCGTCAAGGCGCAGCCGAGGGCGAACAGGCCACCGATCACCATCGCGCTCGATACGCCCAGCCGGTCGACGGCCATGCCTCCCAGCAATGCTCCCGACGCCAGCGACACTTGCACGATGGCGACAAACAGCGCGCTGCTGCCTTCCATCAAGTGGGGCGCCGCCTTGAACATCCACGTCTGCACGGCGATCGGCATGGCGCCGAAACCGAAGCCCCACACGGCCACCAGCAGCATGGCCGTTAGCGAATGGCTGCCGAATGCGGCCAGGGCCAGGGTGGACAAGCCCAGCACGGCGCCCGTCACCATCAGCGCGGCCCGTTCGTAGCGGCCGGCGGCCCAGCCGCCCGCCAGGTTGCCGATGAAGCCGGCCGCGCCGTACACGAGCAGCATGGCGCTGACCGTGCCGGCCGCCAGGTGCGACACTTGCGTGAGGAAGGGCGCGATATACGTGTAGGCGGCGAACTGGCCCGTGAAGATCATCGCCGTGGCGATCAGGCCCAGCCTGGCCTTGGGGATGCCGAATATCATCGGCAGCTGGCGCAAGCGGATGGCCTGCGTCGGCGGCAGCTTGGGCAGCAGCAGCAACTGGCCGATGAAGACCAGCACGGCAATGGCGCTGGCCGCGCCGAAAGCGACCCTCCACCCCACCAGTTCGCCCACCAGCGCGCCGGCCGGCACGCCCGCCACCGTGCCCAGCGAGACGCCGGCGAAGATGATGGACATGGCGCGCGACGCATGCTGCGGCGACACGAGGCGCGGGCCGATGGCGCTGCCGATGGCCCAGAAACCGCCCACGCCCACGCCCAGCATGGCGCGGCCCAGCAGTATCCACGCATACGAGGGCGCCAGCGCCACCAGCAGGTTCGACGCGACCAGCAGGGCGGTGAGGGCCAGCAGCACGATGCGGCGGTCCAGGCGGCCCGAGCCGACGGTGACGAAGATGGCGGCAAACGCGGCAACGATGCCAGGTGTGGTGATCATCAGCCCCGCCTGGCCCTTGCTAATGGCCAGCTCGGCCGCCATGGCCGGCAGCAGGCCGACGGGCAGGAATTCGGAGGTGACGAGGGCGAAAGCGCCGATGCCGACCGACAGGACGGCCAGCCACGGCGCCACGGTGGTATCGTCGCCGGAAGTGTTGGAAGGAGTGTGCATGTGGGTTCCTGAAAAGCGGGAGGTTTTTAACCGGTCGGTATATAATCAGGGCAGGTGGACATCGTTGTCAATAATTTTTTACCGAACGGTATGAAACAAGATAAAAAAGAGCAAGCGCCCAAGGCGAAAACGGGACGGCCACGCACGTTTGACGCGGACGAGGCGCTCGATTGCGCCATGAAAGTGTTCTGGGAAAAGGGTTATGAGGGCAGTTCCCTGCCGGAATTGACGAAAGCCATGGGCATGAACCG
This sequence comes from Janthinobacterium sp. Ant5-2-1, assembly GCF_001445815.1. Lineage (NCBI taxonomy): Bacteria > Pseudomonadati > Pseudomonadota > Betaproteobacteria > Burkholderiales > Oxalobacteraceae > Janthinobacterium > Janthinobacterium sp. Ant5-2-1. Next base: position 10,216 of record NZ_LNCE01000126.1, read on the forward strand.
GCCCAGCCTGTATGCCGTCTTCGGCAACAAGGAGCAGCTGTTCCACAAGGCGCTCGAGCGCTACAGCGATACGCGCATGCGGTTTTTCGATGCGGCGCTGGAGCAGCCGACGGCGCGCCAGGTGGTGGAAGCCTTGCTGACGCAGTATGTCGATGCGCAAACGATGCCGGACGGTCCGCACGGCTGCATGGGCGTCAATGCGGCGCTGGCCTGCAGCGACGATGCCTTGCCGATCCGCGATGAATTGTTCGCGCGCCGGCTGCGCGGTGAAATCAAGTTGCGCGACCGCTTGCGGCGCGCCAAGGAAGAGGGGGATTTGCCGCCCGATTCCTGCCCGGAGCAGCAGGCGCGCTTTGTCGTGACCCTGTCGCAGGGCATGGCTATCCAGGCGGCGGCCGGCGTTTCGCGCGAGCAATTGCAGCAGATGGTGGGCTTGCTGCTGCGCAATTGGCCGATGTAACTAGCCCGTCGGGGCGATGGTCTTGGCCAGGTCGCTAGGTGCCTTGCGCCGCCAGGCGGCCGTCAGGGCGGCGGCCAGCATGTCCAGTTCCGCGTCCGCCAGGCACACCGTGATGCCGGCCAGGCGTTCGCCCCACCAGAGCTTCTCGCAACCCGATGGCGTGATGACCGTGGCGATATGCGCCGCTTCCGCATCGAGCAGCACGTTGATGTGCTCGTCGTCGGGCAGGGTGGCAAAGATCTTCCCGCCCACGCGGAAGGCCGGACGGTCGTGGTGTTCTTCCTCGCTCGTGTCGGGAAACGACAGTGCCAGATAGCGTAGTTCTTCCAGGTCGACCATTCCTCTTTCCCCCTCATCGGACAGATAGCAGCGTGACTACATTTTGCCATGCTGTTTCGCACCGTGGTGCAGCGGCATGCGAAAAGAAATGCGCAAGATGCGACACTAACGGACTGGTCTGTGGTGCCGCCGCGACACGCCGCGCACCGCGCATGGTCATCGCGACAGAGTGGGGATGGCGTTTTTCTGCCGCTGGATAGCTGCTTGCCAGAAAAATATCTTTCATGGTTAAAAGAAAAATACTTTTCTTCCAGGGAATTTAAGCTAGAATAGCTTCAACGTCTTACCTGACCCGTCAATTGTCTGGCCTTGTCCCGGGAACCCGAACCCTTTCCAGGACGCTTGCAGTGCCGCCATGGCACGCCGCAAGTCCGCGCTGTTTCGCGGAAGCCACGTCCCCGACCGCTCATTCCTGCAATCCCTAGCGCTACGCCGACACGCCTCAATGCAGCGTGTATTCAGCTCCAGCGCCCCTTGCTGCGCCCACTGAATACTTACTTAATGGATACCATCATGAAAAACTTGCCTAAAATCGCCCTGTCCCTGATCGCTGTCGGTGTGTTTGCCCACGCGAACGCCAGCACCATCACCCTGTCCACCGGCTATTCGGGCGCCAGCGCGCAAAGCTCCGCCGCCGACTACCAGTCCGTCGTGAATGCCGCCGTGGCCACGCCAGGCGCCGGCTATGGTTCGACGACGATTGCCAGCTACAACAACGTCAACAACAGCGGCCTGTTCGGCAGCGGCTCGAATATCGCCTTCAAGTCGGTGATCAATTTTGGCGTCAGCGCGGCTGATGCGGGCGCCTGGAGCTTCCGCAGCGGCGTCGATTTCGGCAAGGGCGGCGCCCTGTTCCTCGACGGCGTGGCGCTGGACTTCAAGAGCAATGACATGTGGTGGGCAGGCAACTACAACAATGGCAGCCAGTTCTTCAGCGGCTCGAGCACCCTGGCGGCCGGCAACCATACCCTGAGTATCTACGGCCTGGAAGGCTGCTGCGATGGCGGCCAGCAAGCGCAATTCAAGGCGGGCAACAACAATTTCGTCAGCTTCGGCGCCAATGACGGCTTGATCTCGGCCGTTCCTGAGCCAAGCACCTACGCCATGCTGCTGATCGGCCTGGGCTTGCTGGGCTTTACGGCGCGCCGCAAGCAGGAAGCTAAGTTCTAAGCAGAAGTTCCAAGCAATAATAAAAAGCCCGCCGGTCTGTCAGGACACGGCGGGCTTTTTGCATGTCGGCCTCTTAATCGCCGCTGTCTTCGTCTTCGTCAGCGCCCTTGGCCGCCTTGCCCCGTTCGGCATCGACGGCGCGCCGCAGGCTGGCCGCGTCGCGGAAGAAGGCGTCCGTCGTGTGATTCGGGCTCAGGCGCAAGGCCGGCGGGTAGATCACGGACATGTACGACTCATCGGCCAGACGGCCGCTGATCTGCAGGTTGCTCAGCAAAATCAGGGTCGAGCCAAGGATGGCCAGCACGACGGCAACGAGGCCGAAGCGGCGCGGATGCTGCGGCTTGATCGTGCACAAATGGTAGTAGATCATGGCGCAGACGATGACGATGAACATATGCCGTCCGTAGCGCGTCAGCGCTTCCAGCGACAGCGCATACGCCGCCACACTGCTGCCCAATTCCCACACTTCCATGGCCAGCAAGCCGCAGCCGATGATGAACACGTGGCGGCCAAAGCGCGCCACATGGCCGAACAATCGGTTTGCCACGGCCCAGATCGAGGCCCACACGAGGCCGCCGGCCAGCGCGGTGGCGACGATCATCAGGTAGGAAATCGGCTCGAAGGCGTCCGCATCGCTGAGCCAGTTGCTGAAGGCGGCCGTGGCGCCGATCATGGCCAGGCCGGCGACGGCGGGGCGCAAGCCTTCCCAGTCGTGCCGGGTCGTGTCGCCCAGTTCGGGCGCCACAGGATGATCGCTGGCGCGCACGCGCAGGCGTGTGTGGCCCAGGCGCACGATGCTGTTGCCGCTCAGGGCCACTTGCAGTTGCCGCTGTCCCCGGTGGATCACGCCATTCTGGCTGCCCAGGTCGCGCAGCAGCAGACCGCCTGCGCCATCGTCTTCGACAATGGCGTGCTCGGCCGCCGTATGCGGGTCGTCGAGGATGAAGTCGTTGCCGTAGCCGCGGCCGAGGCGGATCGGCAGCGATTCGATCCGCTGGCGCCGCTGCACTTCGCCATTCTCGGCGAGGATTTCAAGGTAATAGGGCGGCTTCATGGCTTGCGGCTGCTGGTGGTGGAGGGCGCGCGCGACAGCGCTTCGAGGAAGGTGCGCGTGACGCGCATGCCGTTGGCGTAGGACACGCCGCGCGCGTCGATGCGGCTTTGCAGGCTCATCAGTGGCTCATCTGTGCTGGCGGCCAGCAGGGCAAAGTCGTACAGTCCCGTAAACTTGCGGTAGGCGCGCACGCACAGCACGGCGCGCAGGGGCAGGGTAGTGTTCTTGACGAACTGTTCGGTGCATTGCGGGCCGGTCAGATTCGCGCTCTTGTAGCTGCCGAAACTTTCATTTTTGAACGAGGCGCTGGCCAGTTCGGAAAAGCGCAGCGCGCCCAGTTCGCTGCTGCGCAAGAATTCGTGGCGCATCGATACTTGCCCCGTCTGCAGGGCGCCGGAAATGAAGATGGCCGATTCCATGGCGCAGCTGGTGTTGTCGAGCATGTAGGGCTTGTCGGACTTCACGTTGGAGCGGCCCCAGCAGCGCATCTGGTCGGACTCGCGCACGGGCACGCGGTACGGGCCCATGGCTTTCAGGCTCAGGGGCGTGTCGAGCAGGCGTGCCAGCATGACTTCCTGGTGCGCCAGCAGTTGCGCCGTCACCAGCGGCTTGAAGTCCTTCGGCGGCTTGCCTTGCTGCGCCACCTTGGCCAGCAATTGCTGGGCATAGCGGGCGGGCACGAGGAAACTGACGAGTTCGCCGTCGAGGCGTTTCGATACGTTCACGCCGGCCACGTCGCCATTTGCCGTGACGCTGGGGCCGCCGCTCATGCCGGAATTGATCGGTCCCGTAAACATCAGCTGGTCGTAGAAACTGCGCGTGACGACGCCGTTGTACGAGCCTTCCGAAATGGCGAAGCCCAGGTCCAGCGGATTGCCCATCGAATACAGGTACTGGCCCTGGGTCAGCGGCGCCAGCGCTTCCGGCATCTTGAAAAAGCCCGTGCCGTGGCGGTTGACGCGCAATACGGCCAGGTCGTGCAGCACGTCGACGGCCAGCAATTCCACATTGCCCCGCTGGCCGCTCGTATCGACCCATTCGCCCACGTAGGTGTCGGGGTCGAGCGCGAACTGGGACACCACGTGATAGTTGCTCACCACCAGGTCGCCCGTGCCGATCAAGAAGCCCGAGCCGACCGACGATTGCGTGCGGCCGTTTTTCAGCAGCACGCGCACTTGCAGGATGTCGGCACGTGCGGCCGTGTACAGTTTTTGCGCGGCCGACGAGGGTGGCGGCAGGGCCGCATGTTCGGTGGCGGCGGGCGCGGCGGTGGCCGGCGGCGGTTTGGCGGGAGGAGTCGAAGCGGCGGGGGCAGTGGCTGGCGCAGCGGCTGGCGCAGGCGCCGGGGCCGCGTGTGCGCCCGCTGCAGCGCACAGGCTGGCCAGCAGGAAGGCGTAGTCAGATAATTTCATGCATCCTTTGTGCGTGAGCAGGAGCGCGGCGGGCGAGGGCCGGCATGCGCCGGCCCGGCAAGCCGGGGCAGCAATTACAGGGCGCCGTCTTCCAGCGCCGGCGCCGTTTCCGGCGTCATCATGTGACCCAGCTTGCTTTGCTTGGTATTCAGGTAGTGCTGGTTGAAGGCGTTGCGGTTGACCAGCAGCGGTACCCGTTCGGCCACCGTGATGCCCAGCGCTTCCATTGCCGCGATCTTGCGCGGGTTGTTCGTCATCAAACGCAGGCTGTGGATGCCGAATTGCGCGAACATCGGCTTGCACAAGGTGTAGTTGCGCGCGTCGGCCTTGAAGCCCAGCTGTTCATTCGCCTGCACCGTGTCGGCGCCCGCTTCCTGCAGGCGGTAGGCGCGGATCTTGTTGATCAGGCCGATGCCGCGCCCTTCCTGGCGCAGGTACAGCAAGATGCCGCGGCCTTCTTCGGCGATGCGTTTCAGGGCGCCCTCGAGCTGGGCGCCGCAGTCGCAGCGCTGGGAAAACAGTACGTCGCCCGTCAGGCACTCGGAATGCACGCGCGCCAGCACCGGTTCGCCGTTGCCGATATCGCCCAGCACCATGGCCAGGTGTTCCTTGCCCGTGGCATGTTCGACAAAGGCGTGCAAGGTGAACTGGGCCCACGGCGTCGGCAGTGCGCAGGAAGTCGTGTAATCCAATTCGCCTGTCGCCAGGATGTCTGCGCCGCTTTGCATGGTTGTGCTCATATAAGTAATTATCAAAAATAAAAGGCGCGCGACACCACTCCGGTGCCGGCGCGCCTTGCCATCATACCAAAAAGCAGGGAAACGTTTTCCCTGGCTGCCATTTGGTCGTCGCAATGTCTGGTGATAAGCCTTACTTAGGGGCACTTCCTCCTTTTACAAGGTGAATTGCCGGCTTTGCCTGGCGGATGCCGCCGCCAGGCACGCGACATCAGCTGCCGATGCGTCCGCCGTCGTTCTTGGTGATCACGATGGTGGCCGAGCGGGGACGCTTGCCGGCGCCATAACCGGCGTTGGCCGGCCACTGGCTCGTGTACTTGGACGGATCGCCGATATTCGCCAGCGCCGTGTTTTCGCCCGGATGCTGGATGTTGATGAACATGGTCTTGCCATCGGGCGTTTCGCTGATGCCCGTGATTTCCGAGCCGACCGGGCCCACCAGGAAGCGCTTGAGCGTGTCGGCCGTGGGTTTCTTGCCGATGAAGGTGTCGACGGCCAGGTTGCCGCCGGCCGCCGTCGCGTAGTTCAGGGTGGACTTGGCGCCGTCGCCGACCTTGCCGGGAATGGCCGCCAGCATCATGCAATTGGTCACATCCGTGTACGCGCCATCGTCTGTCTGGATCCAGCAGATGCCCGTGTACGGGCTGAACGCCAGGCCGTCAGGGCTCGAGAAATCCTGGTCGGCCGTCAGGTTCGACAGGTTGATCTTGCTGGCGTCGGCGCCGCTCTCGGCGCCAAACAGGTAGACGTCCCACGTAAAGCTGGTGGCCGCGGCTGCGCCCGTGCCTTCCTTGAAACGGATGATGTGGCCGTTCGGATTGCCGTTCTGCGCGCTGCTGCCCTTCATGTCCGTGTAGGCGCGCGGGTTGGCGCTGTCCGGCGCCAGCTGCGACGAGCCGCTCGGATTGACGGTGCGGTTCGAGTTGTTGGTCAGCGTGTAGTAGATCTCGCCATTGGCCGGGTTGACCGAGCACCATTCCGGACGGTCCATCTTCGTTGCGCCCACGGCGTCGGCCGCCAGGCGGGCGTTGACCAGCACGTCGGCCAGGTCGGCGAACTTGTAGGCGCTGTAGGCCTGGATCAGCGCGTTCGACATGGCCAGCTCGATCCACTGGCCGGTGCCGTCGGCGGCCAGCTTGGCCACGTACAGCTTGCCCGAATCGAGGTATTTGTCGCCGGTGGCGATACGGTCAGCCGGATTGGCATCGGCGGCGGCCCAGGCGGCCGTCGTGACGAATTTGTAGATGTATTCGTTACGCGAATCGTCGCCCATGTAGACGGCCAGTTGCTGGCCCACGGTCGGCACGCTGAACGCGGCGCTTTCGTGTGCATAGCGGCCTAGCGCCGTGCGCTTGCGGATGGCTTTGGTCTTGTCGTACGGATCCATTTCGACGATGTAGCCCATGCCGTTCAGCTCATTGCGGTAGTCGTCGCTGCCGTTGGTCGAGGCGCCGATCTTGCTCAGGTTCCAGCGCGCGTACTTGTCGTCGCTGCCGCCCGTTTCCCAGCCGTGACGCGAGGCGCCGCCCTGGCTGCGGCCATAGCGGTTCAGCGACACGACGGACTTGTCGCCGCGCGCCGCATTGTCGGTGGACGAGCGCGTGAAGTAGCCGGCCCAGTTTTCTTCGCCGGACAGGTAGCTGCCCCAAGGCGACTTGCCCGTGCCGCAATTGTTGATGGTGCCGCGCGTCTTGGTGCCGGTCGGCGAATATTTGGTGACGACAAGGGCGTTGCCGCGCACGGGGCCGGCGATCTCGATGTCCGTCAGCGGCGTGACGCGGCGGTTGAAAGCGGAATCGTTGACGGTGGCCCAGGCGCTGCCCGTCTTCTTGACTTCCACCACGCTGAGGCCGTGGACGGCCACTTCCTTGTCGACTTCGGCCGCAGGGCGCGGCAGCGTCGTGGTGCCGCCATTCACGTGCAGGAAGTGCGAAGACAGTTTTTCGTCCGTGGTCGCTTCGTGGTTCATCGCCAGCAAGCCCCGTTCGGCGCCGGATGCCAGCGGTGCGCCGGCGGCGGACAGACCGTAGTATTCCATGCCGTCGTGGTGGTCGCCGGCGCGGTTGTCGAAATCGGTATCGCTGCCGTCGTTCTTGTAGGCTGGCGTGGCCGCGCGCAGCGAGTCGCCCAGCGCATACAGGGCCGTGGCCGTGTAGCCGGCCGGCACCGACACGACGTCGGCCAGGCTTTTCGGCACGGCCGTGAAGGCCAGCAGTTTTTCGGGTGTTGGCGTCGGCGTCGGCGTGACGGCGACCGCATCGCTGCCGCCGCCGCAAGCGGACAGGCCCATCGAACCCATGACGGCGGTAGCGGCCGTGACGGCGCTGCCGCGCAGCCAGTTGCGGCGGCTCAGGCGGGCGTTCAGGATGCTGTTGAAATGGTTGTCGTGGGACGCGTTGCTGTCAATGTCGTTCAGATCGGTGGCGCTGATGGCCAGATCGTTGGGCTTGTTCATGGGCTGCGGTGTCCTGTGGTTGCGTGATTTAAAGGCAACCGCATGATAGTTGTCGAATGTGACAGCGCCATGTCAGCCTGATGACAAAACGGTGACAGGCTGCCGGCCGGGCGGGCCGCGTCGATGACGGGCCCGTCCGGTCAGGCAGCCTCGGTCTTACTTGGCCTGGCGAAAGCCGCGCTCCACCAGCAAGAGCATGCCGCCGAAGATGGACAGGTTCTTCAGGAAGTTCGTCAGCTGGTCCTGGAAGTGGGCCGCATCGGCGCTCCAGAAGGCGTGGAAGATGAGCGTCGTCGGAATCAGGAACAGCGCCAGGGCCAGCGCCGCCCAGCGCGCCTGCCAGCCCGTGATCAGCAGCAGTCCGCCGCCCACTTCCAGCACGATCACGCCCACCAGCAAGATATTGGCGATCGGCAAGCCCTGGCTGGCCATGTAGCCGGCCACTCCCGCAAAGCCGCCGATTTTCAGCAAGCCCGAGACAAAGAACAGCACGCCAAGGGCGGCACGGCCGAGGGGGAACAATACGTTGCTTCTGTTTTCCATGATTTTCTCTTTCTTTGTATTTATCAATTATTTAGGCAGGTCGAAGAGCAGGAATTCCGCATCTTCCGGCTGAGTGATGATCACGCTAGCCTCTTGCGTCAGTTTCAGCGCATCGCCCGCTTTCAACGGCGTGCCGTTGACGACCAGGCTGCCGCGGATCAGGTGCACATAGGCGAGGCGGCCTTCTTCCAGCGCATGTTCGGCCTGTTCGCCTTCCTGCAGGATGCTGGCGTAGATGGCCGCATCCTGGTGGATCAGCACGGAACCCTGGCGGCCGTCGGAGGAGGCGATCAAACGCAGCTTGCCCCGTTTGCTTTCCGGCGTGAAGTGTTTCTCTTCATAGCTGGGTGGAATGCCCGTCACGTTCGGCTGGATCCAGATCTGCAGGAAGTGCAAGCCATCCGTTGCCGAGTGGTTGAACTCGCTGTGGCGCACGCCGCTGCCGGCGCTCATGCGCTGCACATCGCCGTAGTGCAGGACGGAACCCGTGCCCATGCTGTCCTTGTGTTCCAGCGCGCCGTCAAGCACATACGAAATGATTTCCATGTCGCGGTGGCCGTGCGTGCCGAAACCCTGGCCAGGCGTGACCCGGTCTTCATTGATCACCAGCAATGGGCCAAAGCCCATGTGCAGCGGATCGTGGTAGCTGCCGAAGGAAAAGCTGTGATGGGAATTGAGCCAGCCGTGGTTGGCTGCGCCGCGTTCTTCGCTATGACGAATCTGTAACATGGTGGACTCCGTTTCTAAAGGTTAATGTGCGATAATTTCGAATGACCGTTGCCTGGCGCTACGCCGTGGCTTCTTTTCTGCCCTTCGCTGTACGATGAACAAAGTATAGGCCCCCCAGCGGAGAAAGAAAAACGGAAAATCTTGCGACCTATGATCGAAAAAATCGAATGTTAAGACTGAGCCTGGAAGCCCTGCAAATTGTTGACGCCATCGACCGCCGCGGATCGTTCTCGTCGGCCGGCAAGGAGTTGCATAAAGTCCCGTCCACCATTTCCTATACGGTGGCCAAGCTGGAAGACGACCTGGGCGTGCAAGTGTTCCAGCGCAATGGCCCGAAAGTCATGCTGACGGCGGCCGGCCAGGAATTGCTGAAAGAGGGCCGCTATCTATTGAAGGCGGCGCAAGACCTCGAGCACCGCGTGCGCAGGGTGGCGTCCGGCTGGGAAACGGAATTGTCCATCGGCATCGATTCCATGTTTTCCGCCGTGGCCCTGGCCGACGACGTGCGCGCCTTTTACGACGTGGCGCAGCAGACGCGCCTGCGCCTGTCGCAAGACACCCTGTCGGGCACGTGGGAAGCGCTGCTGGACCGGCGCGCCGACTTGCTGGTGGGCGCGCCCGGCGACGGGCCGGCGGGCGGCGGCTATATCGCGCAGCCGATCGGCATGCTCGACTTCGTGTTTACGGTGGCGCCCACGCACCCGCTGGCCCAGGTGCAGGAACCCTTGTCGCGCGGCCACCTGCAGCAGCACCGGGCCGTGGTGGTGGCCGATTCGGCGCGCCAGATGGCGCCGCGCACGGTGGGACTGCTGCTGGGCCAGGATGCCTTGAGCGTGCCGAACATGCAGGTCAAGTTCGATTACCAGGTGCTGGGCCTGGGCTTTGGCTTCCTGCCGGGGCCATGCGCTCGCGCCGCCATCGCCCGTGGCTTGCTGGTGGAAAAGGCCGTGGAAGAGCCGAAACCGTCGGAAACGTTTTACCTGGCCTGGCGCGTAGGCGAGGATGGCGCGGCATTGCGCTGGTGGATGGCGCGCATGCGCGAGCCGGATGTGTTTGCCCGCCTGGCGCAGCATCTGCCGGGCCATTCGGCGTAGGCCTTAAAATGTTGACATACGCCAACATTTTTAAGTTACCATATTCGCAGTATTGCAATTGTATTTCTTGCCCGACCTCCATGCCCCACAGTGGGATTTTGATGATTACACACACCGCAGCGCCCCCGATACCTTCCCTTGACCTGGCCCAAGCGTGGGGTTGCCATGCTTGAGGCGAAGGTCGCGCTGTGCCTGCGCCTGGCCCAGGATGCCCGTGAACAGGCGGGGCCGCAGCAGGCCGCCACCTTGGCGCGGCTGGAGGAAGAGCTGGAGCGCCTGCGCGGCGCCAGCCGGCCCGTGGTGCGCGTGGCGCCCCCTGACGCCTTGCTGGAAATCGATCCCGACGGTTTTTTGATCGGCTGGAACCATGGCGCCGAACAGATGTTCGGCTATTCCGAAATCGAGGCGCTGGGCCAGCACATCCTGTTTTTGTATCCGGAAGACGACGCGGAAGCGAGCGTTCTGGAGCTGCATTTCATGCAGGGCGACGTGGCCACCGATGTGCGCCGGCGCAAGAAGTCGGGCATGGTGACGTGGCTGCGCATGCACCGCCACGTGATCCACGACCAGGCGGGCAAGGCGTGCGGCATGGCCGTGCGCCTGTCGGCCATGAGCGAGCCGCTGTCCGACGTGGACAAGGTGCGGTTGCACGCGCGCATCATCGAAGACAGCGAGCAGGCCGTGCTGATCACGGATGCGGAAGAGCGCATCGTCTCCATCAACAGTTCCTTTAGCCGCATCACCGGCTACTCGCCGGCCGAAGCCATCGGCCGCACGCCGGACTTGCTGCGCTCGGGCGTGCACGACCCCGATTTCCGCGCCAAGGTGCGCGCCGCCATGCGCGGACACGGCTCCTGGCGCGGCGAAATCATCGGCAAGCGCAAGAATGGCGAACTGTTTCCGCAAGACGTCACCATCAGCGTCGTGCGCGACGAATTTGGCGAAATCAGCCACGTGTTTTCCCTGTTTTCCGATATCTCGGTGCACAAGGATGCGGAAGCGCGCATGCAGCGCATGGCCAACTACGACAGCCTGACGGGCTTGCCCAACCGCTGCCTGCTCAATCAATTGGTCGACCAGGGCCTGGCCGAAGCGAAACGGCAGGGGACGCATGGCGCACTGATGGTCATCGACATCAGTCGCATCGGTTCCATCAGCGACACCTTGGGCCATGAAGTGGGCGACCAGCTGGTGATCGCCATCGGCCAGCTGTTCCGTGGCGCCCTGCGCGACGCGGACATCCTGGCGCGCGTCGACAACAGCAAATTCGTCGTGGCCCTGCTGCATATCGAAAAGCGCGAACACGCGGCGAATGTGGCGCAAAAACTGCTCAACCTGTTGGAGGCGCCGATCAATATCGATGCGCACGCGCTGCACGTGGGCGCCAGCATCGGCATCACCGTGTATCCGGAAGACGGCCTGGAAGCGCCGGCCCTGTTCCGCTTTGCCGACGTGGCCGTGTCCAAGGCGGTGCAGACGATCGAATCGACCTTCCTGTTTTACCGCGAAGACATGAACCGCAGGGCCAAGGAACATTTGCGCCTGGAAAGCGAAATGCGTCTGGCGCTGGGCGACAAGGAACTGGAATTGCATTACCAGCCGAAAGTGAGCCTGGCCAGCGGGCGCATCGTGGGCGCGGAAGCCTTGCTGCGCTGGAAGCATCCGATGCGCGGCATGGTCTCGCCCGGCGTCTTCATCCCCGTCGCCGAGGAAACCAGCTTGATTCTGGAACTGGGCACCTGGGTGCTGGACGAGGCCTGCCGCCAGATCCGCAACTGGGAAGACCGGGGCCTGCACATGCCGGCCATCGCCGTCAACCTGTCGGCGCGCCAGTTCGATGAGCAGTTGCCTGCGCGCATAGCGGCCGTGCTCGAGCGCTACGGCGTGCGGCCCGACCAGATCATGCTGGAAATCACGGAAAGCCTGCTGATGCGCGGCGCCGACAAGGTCATCGACATCATGAACCAGCTGGTGGCCATGGGCCTGGCGCTGGCGCTGGACGACTTCGGCACCGGCTATTCCAGCCTCGCCTACCTGAAGAAATTCCCCATCAGTACCTTGAAGATCGACCGCTCGTTTGTCATCGGCTTGCCGTTCGAGGAAAACGATTGCGCCATCGCCCGCGCCATCGTCACCATGGCGCAGCAGCTGCGCCAGGAAATCGTCGCCGAAGGGGTGGAAACGGCCGAGCAGATGCGCTTCCTGCGCGAACTCGGCTGCGACCAGCTGCAAGGCTATCTGTTCAGCCCGGCCGTGCCGGCGGCGGAATTCGAGCTGATGCTCGATGAAGGCCGGCAGTTGCGCCTGGAAGAGGCAGTCTGAAGCCGTAGCGATCAGACGCGCAGCAAGCCACGGAAACCCCGGCTCGCATAATACGAGTCGGCGCCATTGTGATAGACGAAAACCTGCTCATAGCGGCGGTCGCAAAACAGGGCGCCGCCCAGCGCACGGATGCTGTCCGGCGTCGCGATCCAGCTCGAGGTCTTGCGGTCGAACGGTTCCAGTTCCTGCAACTGGCGGTACTGCGTTTCCGTCAGCAATGCGACGCCCATCGTTTGCGCCATGGCCAAGGCGCTGCCGGCCGGCTTGTTGGCCTTGCGCGCGGCCAGGGCATCAGCATCGAAACACAGGCTGCGCCGGCCGAGCGGGCTTTCTGCCGAGCAATCGCAAAACGTGACGGCGCCCGTGTCGCCGGCGTACCCGATGACATCTGGCTCGCCGCCCGTGTCTTCCATTTGCTGCAATATCGCCAGGCTGGCGGGAGCGGCATCCAGCCGCGCCAGCACCTTGTCCCACGTCCATCGCGGATGGCGGTGCATGTGCTGGCTGAAGCGGGTTTGCAAGGTGTGGATCAAGTCATCATGCATGGCGCGGCTCCGTGGAGTTTCAACGAGACAGCCGATTATAAGACGCGATGCGTGCTCACCCCAGCTTGACGTTTTCCAGCAGGTAATCGAGCATCACGCGTACCCTGGCCGGCACTTGCAGGCCAGGTCCCACGAAGACGGCGTGCACGAGTTCCCTGTCGCCGGGATTGTAATCCTGCAGCACGGGGACCAAATCGCCCCGCTCGATATCGCGCAGCACGTGCTGACGGGAAAAGCGTCCCAGTCCCATGCCTGCCAGCACCAGCTGGCGCATGCTTTCGCCATCGCTGACGCAGGTATTGCCCTGCGGCGCCACCTGCAACGTTCCGCCCGCGCCATCGAGGAAAGGCCAGGTTTCGTTCTGGCAGCGGAAATTGAAGGCCAGCAGATTATGTGAGGACAATTCCTGCGGCGTGCGGGGCAAGCCGTGCCGCGCCGCGTAGGCGGGCGACGCCACGACGACCATCGCGTCTTCGCCCAATTTGCGCGCCACCAGGTTCGATTCCTTCAGCTTGCCCGTGCGGATGGCGATGTCGGTGCGGTCTTCCAGCAAGTCGACGATGGCGTCGCTGACGACGACGTCGAGCACGATGTCGGGATAGCGCTGCGCGAACTCGGGCAGGATGGGCAGCAGATGGCGCACGCCGAACGGCACGAAGCAGTTGATGCGCAAGCGCCCGCGCGGCGCCGCACCCTGCGCCGCTTCGCGCTCGGCGCCATCGATATCGTCGAGGATGCGCTTGCACTGCACGAAGAAGGCGTCGCCCTCCGGCGTCGTGTGCAACTGGCGCGTGCTGCGCTGGAGCAAACGTGCGCCGAGCCGCGCTTCCAGGCGGTTGACGAGCTTGCTGACGGCCGACGGCGTCAAGGCCAGGCGGCGCGCGGCGGCGGAAAAGGCGCCCGTTTCCACCACGGCCACAAACACGGCCATCTCGAACGCGCGGTTGATGTCTTGCCTGGCCATTATTGAATCCATTTCACAGGTGTTTCCATTATTAGAGTCTATATCAAAAGCATTTGTATCGATACACTGGCCAGCTTGAACTCAGCCGGAGAATGCCATGATCACCGCAAGCCCTGTTTCCCCTCAATCCAGCAAGATGCCGCCCGGCGTGCTGGCGTTGGCCGTCGGCGCCTTTGCCATCGGCGTGACCGAATTCATCGTCGTCGGCATCCTGCCCACGATTGCCAAGGATTTGCACATTTCCATTGAATCGGCCGGCTCGCTGGTCAGCCTGTATGCGCTGGCGCTGGCCATCGGCACGCCGCTGCTGGTGCTGCTGATGTCGCGCCTGCCGCGCAAGGCGGCCCTGCTGGGGCTGATGAGCGTGTTCCTGGCCGGCAACCTGCTGGCCGCCTTTTCTCACACGTTTGAGTTGTTGCTGCTGGGACGGGTCATCACGGCCGTGGCGCACGGCACCTTCTTTGCCATCGGCGCCACCGTGGCGGCCAGCCTGGTGGACAAGGCGCAGGCGGGCAGGGCGATTTCCGTCATGTTTGCGGGCTTGACCCTGGCCATGGTGATCGGCGTGCCGTTCGGCAGCTTCCTTGGCAATTTGATGGGCTGGCGCTTGCCCTTTTTTGCCGTCGTCGTGCTGGCTGCGCTGGGCCTGGCCGCGATGGCGCGCTGGCTGCCGGCCGGTTTAGCGCAAGGCAAGGGCGGCAAGGCCATGACGCAGCTGGCGGCCCTGGGCAGCGGACCCATTATCACCATGATGGCCGTGACGACGTTCGGCTTTGGCAGCAGCTTTGCCGCGTTCACGTTCATTACGCCCATCCTGACGGACGTGACGGGTTTTTCCGCCACCATGGCCAGTGCCTTGCTGATCGTGTTCGGCGTCGCCACCTTTGCCGGCAACCTGGCGGGCGGCTACCTGACCAGCCACCTGGGCTGGCAAAAGGCCTTGCGTGTGATGCTGCTGTTGCTGGCTGTCACGCAAGCGGGCGTGGCGCTCAGCATCGCTTCGCCATGGATGATGACGGTGATGCTGTTCATCTGGGGCGTATTCGCCTTCGGCCTGTCGCCCGCCCTGCAGGCAGGCATGCTGGCCACGGCCGAGCGCTACACGCCGCAAGCCGTCGATTTCGCTTCGGGCCTGAACATTTCCGCGTTTAACCTGGGCATTTCCTTCGGTTCCATGCTCGGTGCGCTGATGGTCTCGCGCCACATGATGGCCTTGTCGCCATGGGCCGGCGTGGCGGGGGCATTGCTCGCCTTGCTGCCGCTGGCCTGGCTGGCGCGCAAGAGCGTGGCGAAATCAGGCGCGGTAGCGCAGCGCCTCCACGAAGGCTGAAAACGCGGGCGTGGCCTGGCGTCGGTTCGGATAGTACAGGTGGTAGCCCTGGAAGGTGGGACACCAGTCGGCGAGGATTTCGACCAGGCGGCCATCGGCCAGATAGGGCGCCAGCAGCGGCTCGGGCACATAGGCCAGGCCGATGCCGTCGAGCGCCGCATTGAGCACGTGCATGATGCTGTTGAACACCAGCTGGCCCTCGGCCTTGACGGCAAAAGCATGGCCATCCTTTTCGAATTCCCAGGCGTAGATGGCGCCAGCGGGCCGGTGGCGGATATTCACGCAAGCATATTCGGTCAGCGCATGCGGCGTGGCGGGCGCCCCGTGGCGCGCGAAATACGCGGGCGAGCCCACCACGGCCAGGCGCCAGTCGGGACCGATGCGCACGGCGATCATGTCCTTGCTGATCGCTTCGCCCAGGCGGATGCCCGCGTCGAAACGCTGCTCGACGACGTTCGTGAAACCGTAGTCGACCACCAGTTCCAGGCTGATGTCGGGATAGTCGCGCAGGAAGCCGGCCAGCATGGGGCGCAGCAGCAGTTCGATATGGTCGTCCGTGCAGGTGACGCGGATGGTGCCCCTGGGCTTGTCGCGCAGCGCGCCCAGCGCCTCGACCTCGGCGGCGATCTGCTCGAACAGGGGCGCGATGGCCAGCATGAGCTTTTCGCCCGCGTCGGTGGGCGCCACGTTACGCGTGGTGCGCGCCAGCAGGCGCACGCCCAGCCGTTCTTCCAGGGTGCGGATGGTATGGCTGAGCGCGGACGCGGTGATGCCCAGCCTGGCGGCCGCCCTGGTAAAGCTGCGTTCCCGCGCCACGGCGAGGAAGGCTTGCAGATCGTTGACTTTGTTTTGGCTCATTACTGAATTTTTTTCATAACTACATCAAGATTGTACCCGCTAATCAAAAGAGCTTGTCTGCGTCAAGATGGTGCCCTGACTTTGAATGGAGCATCAATATGACGCTAGAAACAGGCATGCCGATGCAGGTGCAGGTGCAGGTGCGGCAGGCTGGCGAACAGCCCGCGTTCTGGGGCGGCATCTTTGCCATGACCCTGTGCGTGTTCACCCTGATCGCTTCCGAATTCATGCCCGTCAGCCTGCTCACGCCCATGGCGGCGGACTTGCGCGTCAGCGAAGGCCTGGCCGGCTATGGCATCGCCATCTCGGGCGCCTTTGCCGTGCTGGCCAGCCTGTCCATCGCTACCCTGGCGGCATCGATGAACCGCAAGACCTTGCTGCTGCTGTTGACGGGCCTGATGTGCGTGTCCGCGCTGGTGGTGGGGCTGGCCACCAGCTACGCGATGTATATGGCGGGACGCGCGCTGATCGGCGTCGTGGTAGGGGGATTCTGGTCGATGTCGGTCGCCGTGGCGATGCGCCTCGTACCCAGCCACAGCGTGCCCAGGGCGCTGGCCATCTTCAACGGCGGCAACGCGCTGGCGACCGTGGTGGCCGCGCCGCTGGGCAGCTATCTGGGCGCCAGCATCGGCTGGCGCGGCGCCTTCCTGTGCCTGGCGCCCGTCGCGCTGCTGGCGCTGGCCTGGCAGTGGCGCAGCCTGCCATCGATGCCGGCGGCGCCGCGGTCGGCCCGCTTCGGCCAGCTCCTGCGCCTGCTCGAACGCCGCCAGGTAGCGCTGGGCATGTTGGCCGTCGGCGCGTTTTTCATGGGGCAGTTCGTGCTGTTTACCTATGTGCGGCCGTTCCTGGAAAACGTCACGCACGTCGGCGTGTCCACCTTGTCGATGTTGTTGCTGACGATCGGCGTGGCCGGCTTCATCGGCACGGCGCTGATCGGCGTAGTGCTGCAGCGTGGCCTGTACCGCACGCTGGTCGCCATTCCCTTGCTGATGGCCGTCATCGCGCTGGCCCTGCTGGCGTTCGGTGACGAACTGGCGTCCGTCTTCGTGCTGCTGGGCTTGTGGGGATTGCTGGCGACGGCCGCGCCCACGGGCTGGTGGTCGTGGCTGGCGCAGGCCTTGCCTGATGATGCCGAAGCCGGCGGCGGCCTGATGGTGGCCGTCGTCCAGCTGTGCATAGGCTTTGGTTCCACCGTGGGCGGCATCCTGCTCGATGGCCACGGCTTTCGCGCCACCTTCACGGCCAGCGCCGCGCTGCTCGTGCTGGCCGCGCTGCTGGCCTGGCGCACGGCCAGGCTGCAGGGGGCATCGTCATGATCTATCTTCGCTTCACGACTTATATTCGGGCCTGAGCACCGGCGCAGCGCGTCTCTGGCGCTGCGCCATGTACGAACTGCCCATCGACGCGGCCATGATCATGGCAATCGCCAGCCATTGCCCGGCGCCCAGGCGCTCGTCGAGCAGGATGTACGCGAGCATGGCGGCCACGGCCGGTTCCATGCTGCTCATGATGCCGAACGCTTGCGGCGTCAGCCGTTTCAGGGCCACCATTTCCAGCGAAATCGGGATGGCGCTGGAAATGAGGGCCACGCCCAGGCCCACGCCCAGCACGACGGGCGAGAGCAGGGCGGCGCCGCTGTGCAGCACGCCGACGGGCACGACCACCAGCGCGGCCATGGCCAGGCCCAGCGATACGGAGTGTCCCGCATGCAGATGGCTGGCGCGCTTGCCGAAGACGATGTACGAAGCCCAGCAGACGGCGGCGCCCAGGGCGAACAGCACGCCCGTGGGATCGAGCTTGCTGACGTCGTGGCCGAGCGGCAGCAGCAGCGCCAGCCCCGCCACGGCCAGGGCCACCCAGACGAAGTCGAGCGGGCGGCGCGAAGCCAGCAGGGCCACGGCCAGCGGGCCGGAAAACTCGATCGCCACGGCGATGCCGAACGGTATGGTGCGCAAGGCCATGTAGAAGCACAGGTTGGTCAAGCCCAGCGCCCCACCGTACAGGGCCACGGTGCGCAGGTCGGCGCGGCTCAGCTGCCAGCGCCAGGGGCGCCAGAACAGCAACAGTAGCAAGGCGGAAAAGCCCACGCGCACGGCCGTCGTGCCCTGTGCGCCCACGAGCGGAAACAGGCTGTGCTTGGCCCATGAGGTGCCCAGTCCCAGGCAGGTGACGGAGCCGAGGATGGCCAGCAAGGGAATCAACGAGGAATAGCGGCGTAATGGCATGGAGATAAAAGGCTTGATATCGGAATAGCGAAAGTTTATTGTGTCTGCTCCGAGTTTTGCACTGCATTTTGACCTTCATGACGCAACTTTCGCTCACGCCTTCCCTCGCCCTCGATACTTTCGACCTGGCCATCCTCGACATCCTGCAGCGCGATAACACCACCTCGCAGCGCGAAATCGCCCAGGCCGTGCACTTGTCTGCACCGGCCGTGCAGCGGCGCATCCGCCGCCTGCGCGAGAGCGGCGTGATCCGTCATGAAGTGGCCGTGCTCGACGCGAGCCGCGTGGGCCGACCCCTGATCCTGACGGTGGAAGTGCATCTGCACGACGAACACCCGCAGCGCACGGCCGGCATGCGCGCGCGCATCATGGCCGAGCCTGCCATCCAGCAGTGCTACGGAATTACTGGCGAGGCCGATTACCTGCTGATCATTACCGCCAGCAGCATGGCAGAATACGAGGCGCTGACGGAGCGCCTGTTCGGCGGCGACGACAATATCCGCCGCTACCGCACGTCGGTGGCATTGACTTGCCTGAAGATGGGCTTGCACGTGCCGCTGGGGCAGGCGGAAGATTTTACCCTGGCATAAGCGGGACAGGGGCGAATGTAGGAGCATGAAGATTGGAAGAACAAGGAAAGTCGCATCTGGCCGATCCCGGCCTGCTTGCCGCCTGGCTGGCGGCGCGTTCCATTGCGCGCGGCCTGGCGCTGCCCGTGCCCGATCATGGCGGGTGGCGCGTCGATACGGACTTGCCGGGCGAAATCCGGCGTCACGTTTTTGCGGGACCTGTTCCAGGCATCAGCGCGCTGGCAGCTTCGATCCACGGTCCGCATATCTTCATCAAGATGTGTGGCGACGGGGAGCAATTACTGGGACTGTTGCCGCCGCAGTGGCAACTTTGTCCCGGCGGTTTTTTCATGACCCATGAAGGCAGTCTGCAGGCGCCGGACCTGCCTGCCGGCTACCGCCTGGACGTGGCAACATCACAGGAAATCACGACGGCGCATATTCTGGCCGAAGATGGGGGCACTGCCGCCAGCGGCCATGCCGTGGAATATGCCGGTGTCTTTGTCTTTGACCGCATCGTCACCGAGGCCGGCCACCGGCGCCGGGGTCTGGGGCGAGCGCTGATGGCCGCGCTGGCGGCCAGGCAACGATCGGCCAGCGCGCGCCGGGTGCTGGTGGCAACGGACGATGGGGCGAAATTGTATGCGAGCCTGGGCTGGCATATCGCATCCCCCTATTCGACGGCAACGATCGTTCAGGCTGGCATACCGTGCTCCCTATCGGGCAGCTAGGGCTGCGCATCGCGTTCGCGGCAGCTCAATGACGCGTAATGGCCCTTGGGCAGCCGGGCCTTGATGGCAACCTCGCTCAGGGCATGTTGCACATCGACGGGGTCGGTCAGGGTGCAGCGCTGGGCGCTGGCGAACGCTTGCAGCTTCTGCGTGCTGCCGCTTACCTTCACCGTCACGCCGGCGCCGGGGCTGACGCAGCAGCCTATGTATTGCGTGATGTATTCCTCTTCGATGAGCACCAGTTCATGCCCCATGAAGCTGGCCGGCTTCTTCAGCAGGTAGTAATCGGTGTAGTCGAAGCGCTGGTCGGGGCGTTTGCCGATATAGCCTTCGCGTACGTAAGCCTGGATCGCCTTGCCGGAAGTGCCGGCTCGTTCCGTCGTGCCTTTTTTCAGGTACAGCGCGTGGATCAGGTCGCTTTCAAGTCCGGGATCGGCAGCGGCGCTGGCACAGCAGGTCGCGAGCAGAAGAGCGCCCAGCAGGCGGCGGGTGCGGCATTCAGGCATGGGGTGGATTGCTTGCATATATTTGACGCGAATTTGACGAGAAGGGGAGGTGGGGCGCAGTGTAGCCCACGCTGGCTTGTGTGCGTGGCACAATGCGTGATCCGCACGCCACGTGCCACTGACCCCAGGACTTTCATGACCCGCGCCATCCTTGACCAAGCCCAGATTCATCCCGCCGCCCGCCCCCTGATCGGCAGCAAGCACAAGGACATCGTGCGCGAGGTGCAGGCGGCCATCGCCGCGCACCAGGTAGTCGTCGTCGGCATGGCGCTCAATCCGTTTCCGCGCAAGGCGCGCAAGATACTCGATGTGCTGGGCACGCCTTACCAGTACCTGCAATACGGCAGCTATTTGAGCCAGTGGCACCGCCGCAATGCGCTGAAAATGTGGACGGGCTGGCCGACGTTTCCCATGGTCTTTGTCAACGGCGTGCTCATCGGCGGCGCCAGCGAGCTGCACAAGCTCGTGGAAAATGGCGAGTTCAGCGCCATGCTGGCAAAGAAGGTGCGCGAGTTTTAAGCGTGGCAGGGCAGGCAGCTAGCGTGCCTTGATCTGGCCAAAACTGATGAGGGCGCCGATGCCGAGTGCGATACCGGCCAGTAGCAGCGCGACATGCATGCCGGCCAGCAGGTGTGTCGCGCCGCCAGCGACCAGTGAGCCGAATACTCCGACGCCGATCACCCCGCCCGTCTGGCGCGCGGCGTTCAGCGCGCCAGAGGCGATCCCCGTGCGTTGCTTGTCGGCAGTGGCGAGTACGGCCGTCGTCATGGCGGGAACCGTCAGCGCGACACCGACCCCGGCCGCCAGCAGCGGGCCGACGATGACGCCATACGGCGTGGACGCGCCAATGCCGGCCAGCGCCAGATAGCCGCAGGCGGCCAGCGCTTGCCCCATCACCATGGGCAGCCGGGGGCCGTAGCGCGCCGTCAGCCGGCCAGACAGCAGATTGGCAAGCGTGACCAGCGCCGTCATCGGCAGGAAAGCCAGCCCAGTCATCAATGGCGTATACCCCTTGGTCGTCTGGAAAAACAGGCTGAGCACGAACATCAGGCCGTAGTAGGCGAAGTTGGTGAGCAGTCCGACGGCACAGGAAGCGCTCATCACTGGCGAGCGGAACAAGGCAAGCGGCAGCATCGGGTCGGCGCCCCGCGCTTCGACCAGGATGAACAGGCCCCCCGCCACGACGAAGCAGGCAAAACCGGACAGCACCAGCGGGTGCGTCCAGCCCAGTGCGCCGCTTTCGATAAAACCGAGAGTGAGTCCGCCCAGCGCGAGAATCGCCAGCACTTGTCCGCCCAGGTCCAGGCCCCGTCCGGATGACTTTGAGCCCGATGGCGCGTAGGCCAGGGTCAGGCAGATGCCCACGAGCCCCAGTGGCAGGTTGAGCAGGAAAATGCTGGGCCAGTCGAAACGGTCGACCATGATGCCGCCCACCACGGGCCCGGCCGCCAGCGCAAGTCCGCCCACGCCCGCCCAGATGCTCACGGCGCGCGCACGCGCGGCCGCTTCCGGGAAGCTGGCGCTCAGCAAGGCCAGCGAGGCCGGCACGCACAGCGCCGCCCCCACGCCCTGGGCGACACGGCCGGCAATCAGGGCGCCGATGGTGTGTGCCATGCCGCAGGCCAGCGATGCCACGGTAAACAGGGCAAAGCCCATGACGAAGATGCGTCTGGCGCCGTAACGGTCGCCGATGGCGCCGGCCGTCAGCAGCAGGCTGGCAAAGACCAGGGTGTAGGCGTTGATGATCCATTGCAATCCGGTCACGTCGGTGCCCAGCGATGCCTGGATGCGTTCCAGCGCCACGTTGACGACCGTAACGTCGAGGATGACGAGCACGAAGCCCAGGCTGGTGGCGAACAGGGTCAGGCGTGGCGATACGGCGTGCCGCAGTGTCAGGGTAGGCATGAGAAGGAAGTCCCGAAGAGGGTGTTCTGGTTGAAAGGAGTCGTCGCGAAAAACGCCGACTGGTTCCGCTCTCATTGTATTGCCTTGAAAAATTAGATAAACTGGTTTTTTATTGTTTGACTACCTAGAAAATATTGGTAATGGATATCTTCAAGGCGATGACCATCTTCATCCGTGTCGTCGATACGGGCAGCTTGACAGCTGCGGCGGCGCAATGCGACCTGTCGCCCACGATGGTGGGCAATCATTTGCAGGCGCTGGAGGAGCATCTGGGCACGCGCCTCATCAACCGCACCACGCGGCGCCAGCACCTGACGGAATTCGGCAAGGCGTATTACGAACGCTGCATGGAGATCCTCGGCCTCGTCGGCGATGCCGAGGCGCTGGCGCTGGAAACGCAAAGCAGCCCCAAGGGGCGGCTGCGCGTGACCGCCTCCGCGACATTCGGCACGGAACGGCTGATCCCCGCGCTTGCCGACTATACGGCGCGCTATCCCAAGGTGGATATCGACGTGGTCATTACCGACACCGTGGTGGACCTAGCCGAGGATGGCTTCGAGGCGGCTATCCGCCTTGGCAACCTTGGCGACCAGCACGGGGCCGACCTGGTGGCCCGCCCGCTGGCGCCGTATCAATTGATGCTGTGCGCCGCACCGGCGTATCTGGCGCAGCACGGTGAGCTGCGGCGGCCCGAGGATCTGGCGCAGCACAATTGCCTGGCCTATGCCTATTCCTCGCGCTCCGAGTGGCGTTCGGCACAGCCATCCTGGCGCATGACGGGGCCGGAGGGCGACATCAGCGTGCCGATTGCCGGGAGGATGCGGGTCGACAGCGCGCAAGGCTTGCGGCGGGCGGCGCTGGCCGGCATGGGGATCGTCATGTTGCCCGAGATTATGCTGTCACAGGATATCGCCGATGGCCATCTGGTACGCTTGCTGCACGGCTACACGCCGCCCAGCCGGCCCTTGCATCTCATCTATCTGCGCGACCGGCGCATGTCGTCCAAGCTGCGCAGCTTCGTCGATTTCGTGGTGGAGCGTTTTAGCGCGGCCTTATGAACGCGGCCCGTTTTGATGCGTGCGCAGCGGGTCGAGCAAGCTGCGCAGATCGTTGTGGTCGAGCTCGTACATCAGCGCGATTAAACTGCCCAGTTCGCCCGAGGGAAAGCCTTCGCGCGCGAACCAGCCGAGGTAGTGGCCCGGCAAGTCGGCCAGCAAGCGTCCCTGATATTTCCCGTATGGCATTTCGCGCGTGAGCAGCAGCGCCAGTTTTTCTGAATTCATGGTGGTGACCTCGTGTTGATGCTGCCAGTGTAGCAGAGCATCGAATTGTTGAGCTGTGCGCAAGTATCTTCTGCCTGATGAAGTATTTTTCGGAATAAAGAAAACCCCGATACTGCATGCCAACATCATTGATCGGAGTTTGCCATGCCCATTGCCTTGCTCGCGCTGACCCTCAGCGCATTTGCCATCGGAACCACCGAGTTTGTCATCGTCGGGCTGTTGCCCACCATCGCCGCCGACCTGGGCGTGAACCTGCCGTCGGCCGGCCTGCTGGTCAGCCTGTATGCGCTGGGTGTCGCCGTCGGCGCACCCGTGCTGACGGCCCTGACGGGCAAGATCCCCCGCAAGACCCTGCTGCTGTCGCTGATGGTCTTGTTCACCCTGGGTAACTTGCTGGCGTGGAAGTCGCCGGGCTATGAAACCCTCGTCGTCGCCCGCATCCTGACGGGGCTGGCGCATGGCGTGTTCTTCTCGATCGGCTCGACCATCGCCACGTCATTGGTGCCAAAAGACAAGGCGGCCAGCGCCATTGCCATCATGTTTACGGGTTTGACCGTGGCCCTGGTGACGGGCGTGCCGCTGGGCACCTTCATCGGCCAGCATTTCGGCTGGCGCGAAACCTTCCTTGCCGTCTCGGCGCTGGGCTTGGTGGCGTTCATCGGCAGCCTGCTGTACGTGCCATCGACCATCGCCCACAGCAAACCGGCGTCCCTGCTGCAGCAAGTGCAGGTACTGGCCCAGCCGCGCCTGTTGCTCGTGTATGCGATGACGGCCGTCGGCTACGGCGGCTCCTTCATCGCTTTTACCTATCTGGCGCCGATTTTGCAGCAAGTGTCGGGCTTCAGCGCCGGCGCCGTGGGCGTGGTGATGCTCGTGTATGGCGTATCCGTGGCGTTCGGCAATATCTGGGGCGGCAAGCTGGCCGACAAGAAGGGCCCCGTCAGCGCCTTGAAACTGATCTTCCTGCTGCTGGCCTTTGTTTTGCTGCTGTTGACCTTCACGGCGCCGTATCCCGTGCTCGTCGTCATCACCGTGCTGCTGTGGGGCGCCGTGGCCTTCGGTAACGTGGCCGGTTTGCAAGTGTATGTGGTGCAGCAGGCGGAGCACTTCACGCCCCGCGCCGTCGACGTGGCGTCGGGCCTGAACATCGCCGCTTTTAATCTGGGCATTGCTGGCGGCGCCTGGGGCGGCGGCCTGATCGTGGAACACCTGGGTCTCGTGCACACGGGCTGGATCGGTGCGCTGGTCGTGCTCGGTGCCTTCGGCTTGACAGCGTTGAGCGGCCGGATGGACCGTTTGAGTCCCATACCTGTGCGTGCCGGCGGTGAAAAGTCGATCCATGCGGTGGGGCACTAAGCTGGCTTGATCTGCAAGCAAGTTTCTGGCACGGGCGAGAGTAGGGTTTACAATGTGCTTACCTTTTTCTCGCCCATACTCCCCATGTCCGATACAGCAACGTCACCGCTGCGCCTGCGCGCCGCCATCAATCCGAAGCCGCTGGGCGTCGCCCTGTTGCTCATCGTGCTCGGCGCGTGGTATTTGGCGCAAACCGTTGGCGCCACGCTGTCCGCGCTGTACGTGGTGGGCGCCTTGCTCGGCATCACCCTGTATCACGCGGCCTTCGGTTTTACGTCCGCCTGGCGCGTCTTCATTGCCGATGGCCGCGGCGACGGCTTGCGCGCGCAAATGCTGATGCTGGCCGTCGGCGTGGCGCTGTTCTTCCCCGCGCTGTCGGCCGGCACCCTGTTTGGCACGCCTGTGGCGGGCCTCGTGTCTCCCGCTGGCACCTCGGTCATCTTTGGCGCCTTCATCTTCGGCATCGGCATGCAGCTGGGCGGCGGTTGCGCGTCCGGCACCCTGTACACGGTGGGCGGGGGCAGCACGCGCATGCTCATCACCCTGGCCGCTTTTATTATCGGCTCGGTGATCGGCACGGCGCACATGCCGTTCTGGACGGCGCTGCCGCAACTCCAGCCCATTTCCCTCGTGACGACCCTGGGCCTGGTGCCCGCGCTGGCGCTGAACTGGATCGTCTTCGCGCTGATCGCCGGCATCACGGTCTTCGTTGAAAAGCGCCGCCATGGCAAGCTTGTCGCCACGTCATTGCGCCCGGCACAGGCCTCGCCCTGGCTGCACGGCCCGTGGCCGCTGGTGGCGGGCGCCGTCGCCCTCGTCGTGCTGAACTTCGCCACCCTGGCGCTGTCGGGTCGTCCGTGGGGCGTGACGTCCGCGTTTGCCTTGTGGGGCGCGAAAGCGGCGTCCGTGGTCGGCATCGACACGGCCAGCTGGGCCTACTGGTCCACCAAGGCCAATGCGGCCGCGCTGGCCGCGCCGCTGACGCAAGACAAGACGTCCGTGATGGACATCGGCATCGTGCTCGGAGCCATGCTGGCGGCGGCGCTGGCCGGCCGCTATGCGCCCGTGTGGCGCATCCCGCGCCGTTCGGTGATCGCCGCCATCGTCGGCGGCTTGCTGCTCGGCTACGGCGCGCGCCTGGCCTACGGCTGCAATATCGGCGCGTACTTCAGCGGCATCATCTCGGGCAGCCTGCACGGCTGGCTGTGGCTGGTCTGCGCTTTTTTGGGCAACGTCATCGGCACGCGCTTGCGTCCGTGGTTCGGCCTGGAAGTGGAGAAAGTCAAACCGACTGGCTGCTGATGCCGGCGTAAGCAGGGGCTTTGCTGTATATTTCTGCCCCTGTTCACCTTGCCGCCAGCGTATCGCCCATGTCCCCCCTCATCCTGTTTACCGTCGTCCTCGCGTATTTCCTGATTCTGCTGGGGGTGGCATGGCGCACCTCGCGCCACGCCACCAACGACAGTTTTTTCATTGGCAACAAGGACAGCAACTGGATGCTGGTGGCCTTCGGCATGGTGGGCACGACGCTCACGGGCGTGACCTTCATCAGCGTGCCCGGCGCCGTGGGGAGCAACGGTTTCGGCTACATCCAGCTGATGATCGGCTATGTGCTCGGCTACCTGGCCATCACCTTCATCTTGCTGCCGCTGTACTACCGGCTGCAGCTGACCTCCATTTACCGCTACCTGGAATTGCGCCTGGGACGGCGCTCCTACCAGAGCGGGGCGGCGTTTTTCATCGTGTCGCGGCTGCTGGGCGCCACGGCGCGGCTGTATTTGGTGGTCAATATCCTGCAAGCCACGATTCTCGACAGCCTGGGCGTGCCGTTCTGGCTGACGGCCTGCGCCGTGCTGCTGCTGATCCTGCTCTACACGTATGAGGGCGGCGTGAAAACCATCGTCTGGACCGATACCCTGCAAACGGCATGCATGCTGGCCGGTCTCGTCATCTGCAGCGTGTTTTTATTGCGCGCAATGGACCTGTCCCTCGTCGACAGCCTCGAACGCATGCGCGCGCAAGGCCTCACGCGCATTTTTAATGTCGACCCGGACAGCCCCGCCTATGTCTGGAAGCACATCGTGGCCGGCATGTTCATCACGATCGCCATGACGGGCATGGACCAGGAAATGATGCAAAAGAATATCTCCGTGCGGACCTTGCGCGACTCGCAAAAGAACATGCTCAGCCTGACCGTCGTGCTGACGGGCGTGCTGCTGCTGTTCCTGTTCCTCGGTGGCTTGCTGCACCTGTATGCGCCGCTGGCCGGCGTGACGGCCACGGGCGACAAACTGTTTCCCGCCGTCGTGCTCGGACATTTCCCGGCCGTGGTGCAGCTGATCTTCTTCATTGCGCTCATTTCCGCCCTGTTTCCCAGCGTGGATGGAGCGCTGACGGCGCTCACGTCCACCTTCTGCATCGATATCCTCGGCCTGCAGCGCAGGACGGACCTGAGCCCGGCCGCGCAGATGCGCTGGCGCCGCCGCGTGCACCTGGGGTTTGCCGCGCTGTTCCTGGTCCTGATCATGGCCTTCAAGTGGCTGGACGACCCCAGCATGATAGGCGTGATCCTGAAGCTGGCCAGTTATACCTATGGTCCGCTGCTGGGCCTGTTCGCCTTCGGCTTGCTGAGCCGGCGCGGCGTGCGCGACCGCTGGGTGCCGCTGGTGGCCGTGGCGGGGCCGCTGCTGTGCGCGCTGATCGAGCAGGAGCAGGCGCTGCTGTTCGCACATTACCGCATCGGGCTGGAATTGCTGATCCTGAACGGCGCCTTGGTGCTGGCCGGCCTGTTCCTCATTTCGACGCCGGCAGGGCAGGTCATCAAAGGCGCGACACACTTGTCAAAATAAGACGATTCAGCCCGTTTTCAGTTATATTGATTTCCTTTAGGTACACAACCTCACGGAGCATCAATGTCACTCAACCCCTTCCCGCCGCTGCGCCGCGGTTTTGGCGCATTCTGGCGCGCGCTGGACGCCACCCGCCGCGCGGTCATCAACCTGATTTTCCTGCTGATCGTCATCGCCATCCTGATCGCCATCTTCGGCGGCGGCGCCAAGCCCCTGGCGGAAAAGACCACCCTGGTGCTGGACTTGCAAGGCCCGCTGGTCGAGGAAACCCCGGGCGGTGTGCGCGAAGCCGTGCTGGCCAATGTCAGCGGCGAAGTCAAGAAAAGCGTGCAGCTGCGCGACGTGCTGGCGGTGCTCGACACGGCGTCCAAGGACAAGGACATCGGCTCCATGGTGATCCTGCTCGACGAATTGCAGGGCGGCGGCCTCGCTTCGCTGCGCGAAGTGGCGGCCGGCGTGGAACGCTTCCGCGCCACGGGCAAGAAAGTGACGGCCTGGGGTTCGAGCTACAACCAGCGCCAGTACCTGGTGGCGGCCAAGGCCGACGAGGTATTCCTGCACCCGATGGGCGGCGTCATGCTGGAAGGCTTTGGCCGCTACCGCAATTACTACCGCGACGCGCTCGACAAGGTGGGCGTGACGGTGAACCTGCTGAAAGTGGGCACGTATAAAAGCGCGGCCGAGCCTTTCATCGCCAACGGCCCGTCCGAAGCGGCGGCCGAAGCGGACCGCTACCTGAACAATGGCCTGTGGACCACCTACACGACGGACGTGGAAAAATCGCGCAAGCTGCCGGCCGGCGCCATCATGCAATCGATCGATGCGCTGCCCGCCCTGATGACGGCGGCCGGCGGCGACTTGGGCAAGCTGTCGCTGGACGCCAAATTGGTAGACGGCCTGAAAACGCGCGATGAACTGCGCCAGTTCATGATGGCGCGCGGCGCGAAAAACACGGAAGGCACGAATTTCCGCCAGGTGAACTACACCGATTACCTGGCGCGCCTGCGCCCCGTGCACGTCGGCGACGCCGTCGGCGTGATCATCGCCTCCGGTGAAATCGGCGACGGCATCGCGCCACCGGGCGCCATCGGCGGCTTGTCCACCTCGCGACTGATCCGCCAGGCACGCGAAGACAAATCGATCAAGGCCGTCGTGCTGCGCGTCGATTCGCCGGGCGGCAGCGCCTTCGGCTCGGAACTGATACGCCGCGAACTGGAACTGACGCGCGCCGCCGGCAAGCCCGTGGTCGTCTCGATGGGCAATGTGGCCGCTTCGGGCGGCTACTGGATCAGCACCTCGTCCGATGAAGTGATCGCCGACGCGGCCACCATCACCGGTTCCATCGGCGTGTTCGCGATTCTGCCGACGGCCGACAAGGTGGTGGAAAAGCTGGGCATCCACACGGCGGGCTCGCCGACCACCTGGCTGGCCGACGCGGGCAACCCATTGCGTCCGCTCGACCCCCGCTTCGCCGAAGTGATCCAGGGTTCGATCAACCACGTGTATGGCGACTTCCTGAGCCTGGCCGCCAAGGCGCGCAAGACGACGCCGGAAAAGATCAATGAAGTGGCGCAGGGCCGCGTCTGGACGGGCTTGCAGGCAAAAGAGCGCAACCTGGTCGATCGCATCGGCAGCTATGGTGATGCGCTGGCCTCGGCCGCCAAGCGCGCCAAGCTGGGCACCGACTACCGCGTCACC
This sequence comes from Janthinobacterium sp. Ant5-2-1, assembly GCF_001445815.1. NCBI lineage: Bacteria > Pseudomonadati > Pseudomonadota > Betaproteobacteria > Burkholderiales > Oxalobacteraceae > Janthinobacterium > Janthinobacterium sp. Ant5-2-1. Next base: position 39,350 of record NZ_LNCE01000126.1, read on the forward strand.
TACCTGGAACAGGAAACGTCGAATGTGGACCGTCTGCTCGGCATGTTCGGCTCCAAGGCCATGGCTTCGCTGGGCCTGGGCGAGCACGTGAAGCTGGGCCTGGCCACGACTGGCTTGCCGGCCGACGCGGCGCTGGGCATGGCGCAGGACCTCTCCTGGCTGTCCGGCATCACGCGCGAACATAAACCGTTCATGGCCCTCACACACTGCCTGTGCGAAGTGCCGTTAGGCGGCAAGTAATCGCAGTAGTGATATGACTCTCAAGCCGGCTTCGCCCGGCTTGTTTTCCTTGAGGAGCCCAATATGCCAAGCGATATGAATGCAGACACCGACAACACAATCACCATCCGCCCATGCGCCAAGGGCGACGAACACGCGCTGGCGCTGGTGGGGCAGGCGACTTTTCTTGAAGCGTTCGCCGGCATCCTCGATGGCGCCGACGTCATCGCCCATTGCCAGCGCCAGCACGACGCGCAGCTGTACCGCGACTGGCTGGCGCTGCCGGCCATGCGGCTGTGGCTGGCCGAAGCCACGCCTGGCGGCGCGCCCGTCGGCTACCTGGTGCTCAGCCCCGCCGGCTTGCCGGTGGCGGACCCGCGCCCGAATGACCTGGAAATCAAGCGCATCTACCTGCTGCACCGCTTCCAGGGCCAGCGCGTGGGCCAGCGCTTGATGCAGGCGGCCCTGGAGCAGGCGCGCGCCAGCGGGGCAGGGCGCGTGCTGCTGGGCGTATATGCGGAAAACCACGATGCGCTGGCGTTTTACACGCGCTGCGGCTTTGCGCAGCTGGGCCGGCGCACTTTCCGCGTGGGCCGCACCGACTACCAGGACGTCATCCTCGGCATGACCCTGTAGTAACGGCCGGCCTGGCCCCAGGTCAAGCTGGCTGGCGGGAGATTTGTAGCGAGTTTGTATCTGCATGCGAGTCGCCCGCGCCACCTGCTCGCGGTGGCGCGACGCCCCGCAAGCCTGATTTTTCCACCATTCCCCCGCAGTGGCGGCCTGCCTGCCGGTCCGCCTGATCCTCCCATGCCTGCCTGGCTGTGTGGAATTGTTTCAAGCAGAAATGAAACAGTTACATGACTATGCTAGAGTCGTTTCACGCTAGGGAGCGATGTTTTTTCAGCTGACTTTCAGCTCTTGACTCCCCCGGCTTTGTACCGAAACAACCCCGAAAAACGGTCGTCCGGCCTGAGTGTGTTCCACCTCGGCCGGCGCCACAGACTCGCCGTGCCAGCGGCCTATACAAGGATAAGCGATGGATTCGCAGACAACACCCAATACCCCGCGGCGCAGCCGCCGTTCGAAAATCGTCGGCACGGTCATCGCGCTGGCCGTGATGGCTGCGCTGGGGGGCGGTGCCTGGTATTTGACCCACTCCGGCACCAGCGCCCAGGGCGGCCCCGGCATGGGTGGCCCTGGCGGCGCGGGCGGGCCAAGTGGCCCCGGCGGGCGTCGCGGCGGCCCTTCGACCACCGTGGGCGTGGCCACGGCCGTCAAGTCCGACCTGCCCGTGGTGCTCGATGCGCTGGGCACGGTGACGGCCGCGTCCACCGTGACGGTGCGCCCGCAAGTGTCGGGCATCTTGAAGGAGTTGAAATTCAAGGAAGGCGGCATGGTCAAGGCGGGCCAGGTGGTGGCGCAGATCGACCCGGCCCAGTTCGAGATGGCGCTGATGCAGGCCACGGGCCAGCGCCAGCGCGACGAAGCGCAACTGGAAAACGCGCGCCTGACGCTGAAACGCTATCAGACTTTGCTGGGCCAGGATTCCATCGCGCGCCAGGACGTCGACACGCAGGCCGCCTTGGTCAAGCAGCTGGAAGGCACGGTGATGACGGATCGCGCATCCGAAGGCACGGCCAGGCTGAACCTCGGCTACACCAAGGTGGTGTCGCCGATCAGCGGCCGCGCGGGCCTGAAAGTGGTCGACATCGGCAACCTGGTGAGCACCAGCGATACGGGCGGCGTGGTGGTGGTGACGCAGCTCTCGCCCATCGACGTCGAATTCTCAGTGCCGCAGGATAAGGTGCAGACCATCCAGGAACGCCTGAACGGCGGTACGGCGCTGGCGGCGCTGGCGCTGGACCGCACGCGCACGCATACCCTGGACAAGGGCAGCTTGACGGCGCTGGACAACCAGGTCGACGTGCAGACGGGCACCGTGCGCGCCAAGGCCCGCTACACGAATGACAAGATGGTGCTGTTCCCCAGCCAGTTCGTCAACGTGCGCCTGGAGCTGGGCAATATCACGGGCGCCGTGCTGGTGCCCGTCACGGCCCTGCGTCACAGCAATAACGGCGATTTCGTGTATGTGCTGAAAGCGGATAAAACCGTCACCGTGCGCATGGTCACGCGGGGCCAGGCTACCACCGACATGGTGGAAATCCGCGCCGGCCTGGAAGCGGGCGAGCAAGTCATCACGGAAGGCGCCGACCGCCTGAAGGAAGGCGCGAAAGTCACCTTGGCGGGCGACAAGCCGGCCATGGGCGGTGCCGGTGGCGCGGGGGCAGGCAACGGCGAACGCCGCCACCGCCGCCAGCACGCTGAAGGCGCGGCCAGCGCACCGGCCGCATCGGCTGCCGCATCGGCATCCGCGCCAGCGAAGGGCGCAGCGCAATGAGTCCATCGACGCCATTCATCAAGCGCCCCGTCGCCACGGCGCTGCTGATGCTGGCCATCGTGCTGGCGGGGCTGGTCGGCTTCAAGTTCCTGCCGCTGGCCGCCTTGCCGCAGGTGGACTTCCCCACCATCCAGGTGCAGACCTTGTACCCGGGCGCCAGCCCGGAAGTCATGGGGCAGACCGTCACGGCGCCGCTGGAGCGCCAGTTCGGGCAGATGTCGGGTTTGCAGCGCATGAGTTCCACCAGCGCGGCCGGCGTGTCCATCATCACCCTGCAATTCACGCTGGGCCAGACCCTGGACGTGGCCGAGCAGGAAGTGCAGGCGGCCATCAATGCGGGCGGCTCCCTGCTGCCGACGGACTTGCCGGCGCCGCCCGTGTACGCGAAGATCAACCCGGCCGACGCACCCGTGCTGACCCTGGCCATCACGTCGGACACGATGCCGCTGACGCAGGTGCAGAACATCGTCAACACGCGTCTGGCGCTCAAGATCAGCCAGGTCAACGGCGTGGGCCTCGTGTCGCTGTCGGGCGGCCAGCGTCCCGCCGTGCGCATCCAGGGCGACACGAAATTGCTGGCGTCGTACGGCCTGGGCCTCGACAGCCTGCGCACAGCCATCGCGGCGGCCAACGTCAACAGCGCCAAGGGCAGTTTCGACGGCCCCACGCGTTCATTCACCATCAACGCCAACGATCAACTGGTCACGGCGGAAGACTACAAGCGCCTGATCATCACTTATAAAAACGGCGCGCCCGTGCGCCTGTCCGATGTGGCCAACGTCGTCGACAGCGCGGAAAACACGCGCCTGGGCGCATGGTCGGGCAAGCAGCCGGCCATCATTTTGAACGTGCAGCGCCAGCCCGGCGCCAACGTCATCAAGACGGTCGACGCCATCAAGGCCCTGCTGCCGGACCTGCAGGCCAGCCTGCCGGCGGCCATGAAGCTTGATGTGCTGAGCGACCGCACGACAGGCATCCGCGCTTCGGTCGAACACGTGGAAATGGAACTGCTGTTGTCCGTGCTGCTGGTGGTGCTGGTGATCTTCGCCTTTTTGCACAGCATGCGCGCCACGGTGATCGCCAGCCTGTCCGTGCCGATCTCGCTGATCGGCGCCTGCGGCGTCATGTATCTGCTCGGCTACAGCCTGAACAACCTGTCGTTGATGGCGCTGACGATCGCCACGGGCTTTGTCGTCGACGACGCCATCGTCATGATCGAGAATATCGCCCGCTACATCGAAGAGGGCGAAACGCCGATGGCCGCCGCACTGAAGGGCGCGTCGCAGATCGGCTTTACCATCATCTCGCTGACGGTGTCATTGATCGCCGTGCTGATTCCCCTGCTGTTCATGGGCGACGTCGTGGGCCGGCTGTTCCGCGAGTTTGCCATGACCCTGGCCATCACGATCCTGATTTCCGCCGTGGTCTCGCTGACCCTGGTGCCGATGATGTCGGCGCGCTGGCTGAAAAGCCACGCCGATGAAAAGATCAGCGCCACGGGCCAGCGCATCCAGGCTTTCCTCGACCGTGTGATCGTGCAGTACGACCATGCGCTCGTGTGGGTGCTGAAACGCCAGGGACTGACCCTGCTGGTGGCCCTGGCCACCCTCGTGTTGACCGTCATCCTGTATATCACCATCCCGAAAGGCCTGTTCCCCACGCAGGACACGGGGCAGCTGCAGGCGCGCATCGAAACGTCGCAAGCCGTGTCGTACGAACGCATGGCCACCTTGCAGCAGGCCGCCGCCAGCGCGCTGCTGGAAGACCCCGCTGTCGACACCCTGAGTTCCCTCGTCGGCGTCGACGCGGCCAACAATACCATGCTGCACACGGGCAGCATGCTGATCAACCTGAAGCGTCCGCGCAGCGCCAGCCAGGACGAGATCATGGAGCGCCTGCGCGACCGCGTGGCCAAGGTGGCCGGCGTGACCCTGTATCTGCAGCCGACGCAGGATCTGACCATCGATGCGGAATCGGGCCCGACGCAGTACCGCGTCTCGCTCGAAGGGGCCGACACGGCCACCGTCACCGAATGGGCCGGCAAGCTGGCCGCCCGCATGCGCGAGAAATCGCAGCTGCGCAACGTCGTCACGGATGCGGGGGCCACGGGCGCCGCCGTCACCGTGGCGATCGACCGCGACAGCGCCGCGCGCATGTCCGTCACCACGGCCACCGTCGACGACGCGCTGTACAACGCTTTCGGCCAGCGCATCATTTCGACGATTTTCACGGAAACCAACCAGTACCGCGTGATTCTCGAAGCGCAACCGGGCATCGTCACCACGCCGTCCGACCTGTCGGACCTGCAGGTGCGCACGGGTTCCGGCAAGTCGACGCCGCTATCCGCCTTTGCCAGCGTCAGCGAAAAACAGGCGCCGCTGCAAATCACGCACGTGGCGCAATATCCGGCCACCACCCTCGGCTTCGACACGACGCAGGGCGTGGCGCTGGGCAGCGCCGTCGACGCCATCCGCCAGGCCGCGAAAGACATCGCCTTGCCGCCATCGGTGACCCTGACCTTCCTGGGCGCGGCAGGCGCGTATGAAAACTCGCTGTCGAATCAGCTGTGGCTCATTCTGGCCGCCGTCGTCTGCGTGTATATTGTGCTCGGCGTGCTGTATGAAAGCTACATCCACCCGCTGACGATTTTGTCGACCCTGCCGTCGGCCGGCGTGGGCGCCTTGCTGGCGCTGATGATCTCCGGGCAGGACCTGGGCGTGATCGGCATCATCGGCATCATCCTCCTGATCGGCATCGTCAAGAAGAACGCCATCATGATGATCGACTTCGCCATCGAAGCCGAACGTGACGAAGGCAAGAGCCCGCAGGAAGCCATCCACCAGGCGGCGCTGCTGCGCTTCCGTCCCATCCTGATGACGACCCTGGCGGCCCTGTTCGCGGCCGTGCCGCTGATGCTGGGCTGGGGCGAGGGCGCCGAATTGCGCCGTCCGCTGGGCCTGGCCATCTTCGGTGGCCTGATCGTCAGCCAGGTGCTGACCCTGTTTACCACGCCCGTCATCTACCTGGGCTTCGACCGCCTGGGCCAGCGCTTCGCGCGCAAGACACCCGGGGTGAACCTGGACAAGCCGGCCGATAACGCGGGGAGCGCCGCGTGAACCTGTCCGAACCGTTCGTCAAGCGTCCCATCGCCACCGTGCTGCTGACCATCGGCATCGCGCTGGCGGGCATCGGCGCCTTCTTCGTGCTGCCCGTCTCGCCGCTGCCGCAAGTCGATTATCCGACCATTTCCGTCAGCGCCAGCCTGCCCGGCGCCAGCCCCGCGACCATGGCCACGTCGGTGGCCACGCCGCTGGAACGGCGCCTGGGCGTCATCTCGGGCGTGAACGAGATGACGTCGTCGTCGGGCACGGGCTCGGCGCGCATCAACCTGCAGTTCGACTTGAACCGCAAGATCGATTCGGCAGCGCGCGAAGTGCAGGCCGCGATCGCCGCCGCACGCGTGGACTTGCCTGCCACCCTGCGCAGCAACCCCACTTACCGCAAGGCCAATCCGTCGGACGCGCCCGTGATCATCCTGGCGCTGACGTCGAAGACGCGCACGCCGGGGCAGATCTACGACGCCGTGTCGAACCTGGTGCAGCAGAAAGTGGCGCAAGTCAAAGGCGTGGGCGACGTGGAACTGGGCGGCGGCTCGCTGCCGGCCGTGCGCGTGGAACTGCTGCCGTACCAGCTCAATCACTACAGCGTGTCGATGGAAGACGTGCGCGCGGCCATCCAGGCCAGCAACGCCAACCGGCCCAAGGGCGCCATTTCCGGCGACGAGCGCAGCCTGCAGATCTATTCGGGCGCGGCGACGGCGTCGGGCGGGCGCAGCGCGGCCGACTACCGCAGCCTGGTCGTGGCCTGGCGCGACGGCGCCGCCATCCGCCTCGACGACGTGGCCGAAGTGGTCGACGGCGTGGAGAACAACAATACCCTGGGCCTGTTCAACGGCGACCCGGCCGTCATCGTGCTGATCACGCGCCAGCCGGGCGCCAACGTCATCGCCACGGTGGACGGCGTACGCGCGCTGCTGCCGCAACTGCAGGCGCAGCTGCCGGGCGACATCAAGCTGCAGGTGGCGTCCGACAGCACCAATTCCATCCGCTCCTCGCTGCATGAAATCGAGTTCACCTTGATCCTGTCCATCGTGCTCGTCGTGCTGGTGGTCAGCGCCTTTTTGCGCAGCGTGCGCGCCACCATCATCCCCGCTGTCGCCACCATCGTCTCGCTGCTGGGCACCTTCGGCGTAATGTATATGCTGGGTTTTTCCCTGAACAACCTGTCGCTGATGGCGCTGACGGTGGCCACGGGCTTTGTCGTCGACGACGCCATCGTGGTGCTGGAAAACACGCAGCGCCACATCGAGGCGGGCATGGACCGCTTCAAGGCGGCCCTGCTGGGCGCGCGCGAAGTGGGCTTTACGGTGCTGTCGATCAGCCTGTCGCTGGTGGCCGTCTTCATCCCGCTGCTGTTCATGGGCGGACAGGTGGGGCGGCTGTTCCGCGAGTTCGCCGTGACCTTGTCGGCCGCCGTGATGATTTCGCTGGTCATTTCGCTCACGACCACGCCGATGATGTGCGCCTGGCTGCTGAAAAGCGGTCAGCAGCACAAGCCGCCAGGCAGAGTCGCGCGCTGGTTCGAACGCGGTTTCGAGCGCATGCTGACAGTCTACGAACATTGCCTGGACTGGGCCTTGTCCAGCGCCGCGCTCGTGATGACCATCCTCGTGTTTGTCGTCGGCTTGAACGTGTACCTGTTCGCGGCCGCGCCCAAGGGATTTTTCCCGCAGCAGGATACGGGCCAGATCAATGGCGGCATGCGGGCCGACCAGAGCATCTCGTTCCAGGCCATGCAAAGTAAGCTGCGCCAGCTGGTCGACATCATCAAGGACGATCCGGCCGTCGCCACCGTCGTGGGATTCACGGGCGGCGGACGAGCGGGGGGCGGTTTCATGTTCATCGACCTGAAACCCGCGTCGCAGCGCACGGACAAGGGGCAGGCCGTGATCGCCCGCTTGCGCCCGCAGCTGGCCAAGGTGACGGGCATTTCGCTGTTCCTCAATCCCGTGCAGGATTTGCGCATGGGCGGGCGCTCCAGCAATTCCACGTACCAGTACACCCTGATCAGCGACAACCAGGCGGACCTGAAGAAATGGGCGGCGAAACTGGCCGACCAGATGAAGCTGCAGCCGGCCCTGATCGACGTGGACACGGACCAGGCGGAAAACGGCGTGGAAACCTTTGTCAGCATCGACAAGGACCGCGCCACCCAGCTGGGCGTGCAAGTCAAGGATATCGACAATGCGCTGTACAACAGCTTCGGCCAGCGTCAGGTGGCGACCATCTACGATGAACTGAACCAGTACCACGTGATCATGGAAGTGGCGCCGCGCTATGCGCAAAGCCCGGAAGCGCTGCGCTCCGTGTACGTGCCGGCGTCGAATGCGGCGGCTGTCGCCGCCACCGGCACGACAGCCACGGCCACCACCAGTACCACCACCAGCGCGGCGCCGTCCAACACGACGGCCGCGCGCGACCCGTCCAGCGGCTCGGCCCTGTCCACGACCCTTGCGCACATGGTGCCGCTGTCTTCGTTCAGCAGCTTTGCCGAAAGCTCGACGGCCACTTCCATCAATCACCAGGGCGGCGAACTGGCCACCACCGTGTCGTTCAACCTGGCCGACGGCTATCCGCTCAGCGACGGCCAGGCGGCCGTGGCCCAGGCGGAGTCGGAAATCGGCATGCCCGTCAACGTGCGCGGCAGCTTCCAGGGTTCGGCGAAGAGCGCGCAGGACAGCAACAAGGAGCAGCCGCTGCTGATCCTGGCGGCCATCGTGGTGATCTACATCGTGCTGGGCATCCTGTACGAAAGCCTGATCCACCCCGTCACCGTGCTGTCGACCTTGCCGTCGGCGGGGGTGGGCGCCGTGCTGGCCTTGCTGCTGTTCCGCATGGAATTTTCCATCATCGCCCTGATCGGCGTGTTCCTGTTGATCGGTATCGTCAAGAAAAATGCTATATTGATCATCGACTTCGCGCTGGAGGCCGAGCGTTCGCGCGGCTTGAGTGCAGTGGAGGCGGTGCGCGAGGCTTGTCTGCTGCGTTTCCGCCCCATTCTGATGACCACCCTGGCGGCGGCGCTTGGCGCCTTGCCGCTGGCGATCGGTTTCGGCGAGGGGTCGGAGCTACGCCAGCCCTTGGGGGTCGCCATCATCGGCGGCCTGATTGCCAGCCAGTTACTCACATTGCTGACCACCCCGGTGGTCTACATCCTGCTCGACAAGCTGCGCACGCGCAGCGCCGACGAGCAGCAATTGAGCCGCATTCCTGGGCCAGATAACCCGAGCACACAATCATGAAGCAAGTAAAACCTATCGTATCGACCGTCCCCGCGCGCCACCTGCTGGCGCTGGGCGCGGCCACCGCTTTCCTGCTGCTGGCCGGCTGCGCCGTCAGCCCCGCGTATGAAACGCCGACGGCCGCCGCGCCGCAGACGTTCAAGGAGGCGGCCGGCTGGCAGCCTGCCGCGCCGGCCGACACCCTGGAGCGGGGACCGTGGTGGACCCTGTTCGGCGACGCGCAGCTGAACCAGCTGGCCGAAGGCATCGACATCTCGAACCAGAACGTGGCGGCCGCCATCGCTTCCTACGAGCAGGCGCGCGCGCTGGTGCGCGAACAGCGCGCCTCGCTGTTCCCCAGCGTGAACCTGACGGGCAGCGGCGCCCGTTCGGGCGGCGGGGGCGAGCAGCAGACGAACAACAACTTCAAGGCCGCCATCGGCGCGTCGTGGGAACCGGACGTGTGGGGCAAGCTGCGCGCCGGCGTGACGGGCGCCGACGCCAGCGCCGCCGCCAGCGCGGCCGACCTGGCCGCGGCGCGCCTGTCGGCGCAGGGCGAACTGGCCACCAATTATTTTTCGCTGCGGCAGAGCGATGCGCAGATCGCGCTGCTGAACGCCACCATCGATGGCTACAAGCGCGTGCTCGACATCACCGGCAACCGCTTCAATTCCGGCATCGCCGCCAAGTCCGACCTGCTGCAGGCGCAGACGCAGCTGGCCAATGCGCAGATCGACCTGTCGGGCCAGACGCGTTCACGCGCGCAGCTCGAACATGCGATCGCGATACTTTTGGGCCGCGCGCCGTCCGACTTCAGCCTGGCTGTGGCGCCGTGGACCCTGATCGTGCCCGAGGTGCCGCTGGGCGTGCCGTCAACCCTGCTGCAGCGCCGTCCCGATATCGCCGCCGCCGAGCGTAGGGTGGCCGTGGCCAATGAGCAGATCGGCATCGCCCGCTCGGCCTACTATCCGAGCCTGAACCTGACGGGTTCCTACGGCTCCGGCGCCAGCAAGGTGGGCGATTTGTTCAATGCATCGTCGAGCCTGTGGTCCTTGGGCGTGTCGGCCGCGCAGACGCTGTTCAACGCGGGCGCCACCACGGCCAGCGTGGATGCGGCCAAGGCGGGCCATGAAGCGGCCGTTGCGCGCTACCGCCAGACGGTATTGAGTGCCTTCGGCGCCGTGGAAGACCAGCTGTCGGCCACGCGCGCGCTGGCCGAACAGCTGGCCTTGCGCCAGCAGGCGTCGTCTGCCGCCGACCAGGTCGAGCAGCAGATGCTGAACCGCTATAACGCGGGCCAGGTCGGCTACACGGACGTGGTGACGGCGCAGGTGACGGCCCTGTCGGCGCGCCGTTCGCTGGTGCAGGCGCAGGCGGACCGCCAGACGACGGCCGTGGCCCTGATCCAGTCGCTGGGCGGCGGCTGGCACGTGCCGCCGGCGCAGTAAAAGGCAGGCTGACGCGGGGTGAAAAAAACCGCGCCAAGTTCGCGTTTTCACGCGTGTCTTGAGTGCTAGAATGCAAGATTATCAATTGCTGGCCATGGTAAGGTTTGCCTAGGCCGGTTTCTTGCAGACGATGATAACCCGCAAACGCAGCAAAACCAGTCCGGCCAGCCAGCCTGCTGAAGCGCCCACCATCGGTTTTCCCGTGGTGGCCATCGGCGCTTCCGCTGGCGGACTCGACCCTATTGTCGCTTTTCTGACCCATGTGCCGCAGGAGAGCGGTATCGCCTATGTGGTGATCCAGCATCTGGATCCCACGCAAAAAGCCTTGTTGCCGGAACTGCTGCAGCGGGCCACCAGCATTCCCGTCACGGAAATCACGCAACAGGCGGTTTTGCAGCCCAACCATATCTATGTGATTCCGTCTAACGCCGACCTGGGCCTGTCGAAGGGTCATTTCGTGCTCAGCGAGCCGCTGCAACTGCGCGGACATCGCTTGCCCATCAATGCTTTCTTTGAAAGCCTGGCGGCCGAGCTGGGTGAACTGGCCGTGGGCGTGATCCTGTCGGGCATGGGCAGCGATGGCACACGCGGCTTGCAGGCCATCAAGCAGGCGGGCGGCCTGACCCTGGCCCAGCATCCCGATACGGCCAAGTTCGACATGATGCCGCAAAGCGCCATCGCCGCCGACGCGGTGGACCTCGTCGATTTTCCCGACAAGATGCCGGAAAAGATCGTCAGTTACCTGTTTCGCAGCAGCTTCCTGGAGTTGCCGGGCAAGCAGGCGAGCGGACGCAATTCCTTGCAGGAAATTGTCGCCTTGCTGACCGAACATACGGGCAACAGCTTTTCCGACTACAAGATCAACACGGTGCTGCGCCGCATCGAGCGCCGCATGAGCTTGTACCAGATGACGTCGATGGAAGAGTACATTTCCTATCTGCGCAACAATCCCGCGGAAATCGACTTGCTGTTCAAGGAGTTGCTGATCGGCGTGACGAATTTTTTCCGCGACCCGAAAGTGTGGGAATACCTGAAGATGGTGGTCTTGCCGCAAATGCTGGCAACCCACCCGGAAGGGCGTGCCTTCAAGGCCTGGATTCCTGCCTGTTCCACGGGAGAGGAAGCGTATTCGCTGGCCATGGTGTTCCATGAAGTGGTCGCCAGCAGCAACCCACGGGCGAAGTACAGCCTGCAGATCTTTGCCACCGACCTGTCGGCCGACGCCATCGACCGCGCGCGCCAGGGCCGTTTTCCGCCAACGATCAGCAGCGATGTGTCGGCCGAGCGCCTGGAACGGTTTTTCTTGCAGGACAAGAGCGATTACCTGGTCAGGAAAGAGATCCGCAACATGATCATCTTTGCCCAGCAAAACATCATTTCCGATCCGCCGTTTACCAAGCTCGATATCCTGTGCTGCCGCAACCTGTTGATTTACCTCAATGCCAAGTTGCAGCAGCGTTTGATCCCCCTGTTTCATTATGCCTTGAACCGCGACGGGATATTGCTGTTGGGCAGCGCCGACACGCCCGGACATTTTTCCGAGCTGTTCGCGCCATTGACGACGTCGAGCCGGATGTACCGCCGGCTCGACAACCTGGCGCGCCAGCGCTTGCTGACGTACTTTCCCACGAAGGTATCGTCGGCCACTCCTCCTACCTCCAGCGACACGAGAGAAGTCAGCATGCCCGGAAAAATCCAATCCCATGTCGAGCAATTATTGCTCCAGAAATATTCGCCTGCGGCCGTGCTGCTGAACCAGGATGGGGACATCCTGTACATCAATGGCCGCACGGGCGCCTTCCTGGAGCCGGCGGCAGGCAAGGCCAACTGGAATATCCACGCCATGGCGCGCGAAGGCTTGCGCTACGAGCTGGCGGGCCTGATCAAGCAGGCGCTGCAAAGCGACAGCCTGGTACGCCTGAAGGGCCTGGTGTTCAAGGATCACGTTGGGCAGGCGCAGGGCGTGGATTTGACGGCGGAAGCCTTGCTTCAGCCCGAAGCGTTGCGCGGCATGGTCTTCGTCACGTTTGCCAGCGTGCCGCTGGCGGCTACCGCGCGCCGGGGCCGCTCGCCGAATCCCAAGGTGCTGGAACTGGAGCAGCAGCTGATCCAGGCACGCAATGAAATCCAGGCCGTGCGCGATGAAATGCAGACCTCGCGCGAAGAACTCAAGTCGGCCAACGAGGAATTGCAGTCGACCAATGAAGAACTGCAATCGGCGAACGAGGAGCTGACCACCTCGAAGGAAGAAATGCAGTCGCTCAACGAAGAACTGTACACGGTCAATGCGGAGCTGCAATCGAAGGTCGACGATTTGTCGCTGGTCAACAGCGACATGAAGAACCTGCTCAACAGCACCGATATCGCCACCATTTTCCTCGACAGCGAGCTGCGCATCCGCCGCTTCACGGCGCCGGCCACGCAAATCTATAAGCTGATCCAGACGGACTTGCGCCGCCCGCTCAGCGACATCGTCAACGATCTCGCCTACCCGAATCTGGAGGCGGATGCGCTGGAAGTGATCCGCAGCCTCGTGTTTTGCGAACGGCAGGTGCAGACCAAGAACGGGCGCTGGTACAACGTGCGCATCATGCCTTACCGCACGGTGGAAAATGTCATCGATGGCGTGGTGGTGACCTTTATTAACATTACCGAGTCCAAGGTACTGGAGGCCCAGCTGCGCCAGATCCAGTCCGGCGCCGCGGCAGACGGGAAAGCAGGAGAGAGCGCGTCATGAGCGAACCATTCGACGACGGCAGCGCGCCGGCCAGGTTGCGAGAGCAGGCCGAGCAATTGGCGGCGCAGCAGCGCCAGCCCGCAGCGCCGCCGCAGTCGAATGAAGACGTGATGCGCCAGCTGCATGAGCTGCAGGTCAGCCAGATCGAGCTGGAAATGCAGAGCGCGGCCCTGGCCGAGCTGGAGCAGCTGAAGAATGAATATGAAAGCAGCCGCGACCGTTACGCGCAGCTGTATGAACAGGCGCCCGTCAGCTACTTTTCGCTGGCGCGCGAAGGCGTGATCACGCGCGTCAACGTGGCAGCCTGCGGCTTGTTGCAGCGCGACAGGAACCAGCTGCTGGGACGACGTTTCGAGCAATTCGTCGCGCCCCAGGCGCAGGTCGGCTTCCGCCGCTTCCTCGACGCCGTCTTTGCCAGCGGCACGCGCCAGGTGCTCGAAGCGCAACTGTTCGAAGGCGAAGCGGGCGGCATGGGCGGCATGGTGCGCATCGAGGCCAATTTCGACGCGGCCAGCGCCACGGCGCGCATGCTGGTGACGGACCTGGGCGACGAGCACGCGCGCGAATCGGCCTTGCGGCGCGCCTTCGTCATCCTCGATAGTATCCGTGAAGGCGTGCTGGTGACGGACAGCGGCAACCGCATCATTTCCGTTAACCCCGCCTTCACCACCATCACCGGCTACCAGGCCGAGGAAGCCATCGGGCGCGATCCGTCCTTCCTCGGCGGCGGCACGCATTTGCCGCATTTCTATGAAACCATGTGGCGCAGCCTGCACCAGGATGGCAGCTGGTATGGCGAACTGGTGAACCGGCGCAAGAATGGCGAGCGCTTCGTCGAATCTCTGTCGATCACGCCCATGCGCACGGCGGACGGCAGCATCAGCCATTTTGTCGGCGTGTTTTCCGATATCACCGAGCGCAAGCTGGCCGAAGCGGACTTGCGCGAACTGCACCGCGAGCTGGACCAGCGGGTCATCGACCGCACGGCCGAATTGCTGCACGCCAACCAGCATCTGCAGCAGGAAGTGCAGCAGCGCGAACTGGCGCAGGAAGCCTTGCGCGATGCCGAGCGTTTCTTTCACGCCACCATCGATTCGCTGACGGACCGGGTGCTGGTGCTGGACCAGACGGGCAGCGTCTTGCATGCCAACCAGGCGTGCGTGGATTTTGTGGGGCAGATGGGAAAACCGCTGCATTACCTGGAGTTTTGCGAGACGGACGCGCGCTGGCAGCGCAGCGCCGGGCGTGAGCTGGCCGCCGGCATCCGCTCCGTGATTGCCGGCCGCGCCGATGCGTTTGCGCTCGAGTATGAATTTGCCACGCGCTCAGGCCCCCGCTGGTCGCAGGCCAGGGTCAGCCGTTTTCTCGGCGAAGGGCCGCTGCGCGTCGTGGTGGCGCACACGGACATCACCGAACGCAAGTTGATGGATGGCGCCCTGCGCCAGTCGTACGCGCAGCTGCGCCAGTTGGCCTTGCACCTGGAAACGGCCAAGGAAGACGAACGCAAGCGCATTTCGCGCGATATCCACGATGAACTGGGACAAAACCTGCTGGCGCTGCGCATCGATATCTCCATGCTCAGCGCCCGCACCGAGGGTTCCCATCCGCGCCTGCACCGCCGGGTCGGCGCCGTGCTCAGCAATGTCGACACGACCATCAAGAGCGTGCGCGGCATCATCAACGAGCTGCGCCCGATGGCGCTGGACCTGGGCTTGCAGGCCGCCATCGAATGGCAGGTGGGCGACTTCCGCAAGCGCAGCGGCGTCGCTTGCCGCCTGCTGATCCGCGACGAGGCGCTGTTTGCCGCCATCGGTAGCCAGGCCGAGATCGTGCTGTTCCGCATCGTGCAGGAAGCGCTCAGCAACGTCATGCGGCACGCCCAGGCCAGCCAGGTCGAGATCGAACTCAGTTCGGATGCCTGCGCCGTGTACGTGGCCATCAGCGACAACGGCATCGGCATCACGCCGCAGCAGCAGCGCAAGAAACAGTGTTTTGGCCTGATCGGCATCGCCGAGCGGGTGACGGCGCTGGGTGGCCACTTCGAGGTGGGCTTGCCGGCGTCGGGCACCGGCTGCCGCCTGGCCCTGCAGATTCCCTTGCAGGGAGTGGGGCGCCCGGCCGCCTGATACGGAAATTGCAATGGGCTAATTTTTGCCGACTCATGCCCCCTGGACAGGCTATACTTTCGCCTGCTATTTATGGAGGGGCATATCTTGTTCAAAACAATCGTTTTACCAGTCGCCTTGTTGGGCGCGTTCGCCGGCGCACACGCCGACGAAGGGCAGTGGCAACCACACCAATTGCCACAGCTGAAAGCCGAACTGAAACGGGTCGGCATCGAAATTCCTGCAGAAAAACTGGCCGACCTGAGCAAGCACCCGATGAGCGCCATCGTGTCGCTCGGTGGCTGCTCGGCCGCTTTCGTTTCCGACGCCGGCCTGGTGGTGACGAATCACCATTGCGCGTATGGCGCCGTGCAGCGCAATTCCACGCCGGAACACAATTACATCACCAACGGCTTCCTGGCCAAGACGCGTGCTAGCGAGCTGCCGGGCGGTCCGAACAGCCTCGTGTATGTGACGGACAAGGTGGAGAATGTCAGCGACCGCGTGCTGAAAGGCTTGACGGCCGACATGAGCGGCCGCGCGCGCCACGAAGCCGTGGAAAAGCGCGTCAAGGACCTGATCGCCGAATGCGAAACGGACAAGATGTACCGCTGCTCCGTGCCCGCCTTCCACCGCGGCCTCGAGTACTACCGCATCCGCCAGATGATGATACGCGACGTGCGCCTGGTCTACGCGCCATCGGACAAGATCGGCAACTTCGGAGGCGACATCGACAACTACGAATGGCCGCGCCATACGGGCGACTACTCGTTCCTGCGCGCCTACGTGGGCAAGGATGGCCGTCCGGCCGATCCGTCGCCCGACAACGTGCCGTACAAATCGAAGGATTTCCTGGTGGTCTCGGCCGAAGGCTTGAAAGCCGGTGACGGCATCTTGCTGGCGGGCTACCCCGGCCGCACCAGCCGCTACAAGCTGCCGGCGGAAATCCGTTTTGCGCGCGATACGGCTTTCCCGCTGAAAGTATCCGAACTGCAAGCCGACCTGGCCGTGATGGCCGACGCGACGAATGGCGACGCGGCAGCCGCCGTGCGCTATGCCAGCGTGGTGAAAAGCATCAACAACGTGCTGAAGAAAACCCAGGGCTTGCTCGACGGTTTCGCCCGCAAGGATATCGCCGCCATCAAAGACGTGCAGGATGCCGAGTTCCGCGCCTGGTACGCCAAGCAGCCGAACGTATCGCCGACCCTGCTGGCCGAACTGGACGCGGCGATTGCCAGCGACATGGCCTTGAGCGAAGAAGAGTTCGCCTGGAGCGTGGCCACCAACAGCGATTTGCTGAAAAGCGCGCGCACCATCTACCGTTTGTCGCTGGAGCGCCAGAAAGCGGACGCCGAGCGCGAATCGGGCTTCCAGCAGCGCGACCTGGCCTTCATCAAGGCCCGTCTGGCCCGACTGGAACAGTCGTACGTCAACAAGGTCGACCAGGCGCGTTTTGAAGCCGGCCTGAAGCGTTACGCGCAACTGGCGGCGAAGAGCCATCCGCAAGGCCTGGACGCGCTGCTGCCGGCGCCAGGCGCCGTGGCCGCCCTGTACCAGCAGACGCAACTGGCTGACACGGCCAAGCGTCTGGCCTGGCTGGAAAAGGACCAGGCTGCCGTTACCCAGTCCGACGACGCCTTCATGCAACTGGCTGTCAAGCTGCATCCGGTGGACGTGGCGCTGGAAGAGCGCCGCAAGGAAATCGACGGCAACCTGGAACGCGTGATTCCGCAATACATGCAAGCCGTGATCGCATGGAAGAAGTCGCAAGGCAAGCCTGTCTACCCTGACGCCAACTCGACCTTGCGCGTGACCTATGGCACCGTCTCGTCATACTCGCCGCGCGATGGCTTGACCAAGGGTCCGTTCACGACCGTGGAAGGCATCGTCGAGAAAGTCACTGGCAAGGCCCCGTTCGAAGCGCCGCAAGGACTGATCGACGCCGTCAAGCAAAAACGCTATGGCCAGTTCCGCGACCCGGTACTGGGCACGGTTCCCGTCAACTTCCTCACCAGCGCCGACACCACGGGCGGCAATTCAGGCTCGGCCGTGATGAACAAGCGCGGCGAACTGATCGGCTTGAACTTCGATTCGACGTATGAATCGATCACCAAGGACTGGTACTTCGACACGGCCATCACGCGCGCCATCCACCTCGACATCCGCTACATGCTGTGGGTGATGAAGGAAGTGGACCATGCGGATAACCTGCTGCAGGAAATGACCATCAAGTATCCGAAGGCTGCCAAGAAATAATCTTTCTTGGTTGAAATAAAAGCCGCATCCGCCGCAGGGCTGATGCGGCTTTTTTGCGTATGGGCAACTAGTTTGAGTCCCATCAATATGCCAGCGTTCACCATGGTTAGCATAAGCCAGGGAAACAAGTTTGAAGGGGGTACGATGGATGATGGCGAGCTGGCAGCCGATCTGGCGCGCCTTTTCGGAGCGAGCTGGCGAGTCCAGGACAGTCGTTTGCTGCGCATGGATTTTCCGCGCAACGATGGTCCGCCTGATACCGCGCTGCTGGTCAACAGCTTGCGGGCACACGAGGAAATGTCACGCGACTTCCGGTTCGAGGCCGAACTGCTGTCCGACAATCTCCACGTTCCCCTGGCAGCGATGATGGGCCGGATGGTCACGATTTCGATGGTGCGCGATGACGGCAGCTTGCGCTATTTTAATGGTTATGTCGGCGAATTTCGCTTGTTGCGCAGCGATGGCGGTTTCGCGTTTTACCAGATGGTGCTGCAACCCTGGCTGGCGTTGTCCAGGCTGCGCATGGACAATGTTTCGTTCCACGAACGCACGGTCATCGACATCAGCGAAACGACTTTCGATCATTATGTGCAGCGCGACTGGCAAAACCGGCTGCATGAGGAAAAAGCGATATTAAGCTGCGCCAACCAGCATAATGAAACCGATTACAACCATCTGCACCGGCGCTGGGAAGACCAGGGACTTCATTACTGGTATGAACATCGCGCCGACGGTCATACGCTCTGTTTGGGCGACAATACCTGGCTGAGCGACAGCATCGACCCAGGCGACCACGATGCCAGCGAAGCCGACGAGATGGTGTTTCGCGGCGAGGCGGGTTCGCTGGAGCGCGACGGCATACGCGACTGGCAGGCAATACGAAAGATTGCTTCAGGCTCGCTCACGCTGGCCAGCTTCAACTACAAGCAGCCGTATGCCAGCCGCGCCAGCGGCCATGCGCTGCACCAGCAGGGCGACGTGTTTGCCCATGAACTGTATCAAAACACCGGCTATGGCTATGCCGACATGGGCGACGGCGAAGCGCTGGCGCAACGCCGCCTGGAGGAAAATAACTGCCGGGCGCAATACTTCGACGCTGGCGGCAATCACCGCTGCGTCCAGGCCGGGCGCAGTTTCACGCTGGGCGGACACTTCAGCGGCAAGCAATCCATGCCGGCCAGAGGTGAACCGGCGCGCCCGGACATCGGCTCGCGCGAATACCTGATCCTGTCGGTCGATCATATCGCCAGCAACAATTACCAGGCAGGCACGGGCGCGAAGTCGCATTATGAAAACCGTTTTAGCTGCATCCGCAAGAGCATCCGCTGGTATCCGGGGCGGCAGTTCAACAGCACGCCTTGTGCGTTGCCCGGCGTGCAGACGGCGATTGTCACCGGGCCGGCAGGCGAAACCATCCATACTGACGCGCTGGGCCGGGTGAAGGTGCAATTCCACTGGGACCGGCTGGGCAAGTTCGACGCAGGCAGTTCGCCATGGATCAGGGTCATGACGCCATGGGCGGGCCAGGCGTTCGGCCAGATCGCGTTGCCGCGCATTGGCCAGGAAGTGTTGATCCAGTTTCTCGACGGCAATATCGACCGTCCCGTCATTGTCGGCGCGGTGTACAACGGCAAGCATGCGCCGCCGTGGAATTTGCCGGGGCAACGCATGCTTGGGGGCTGGCGCAGCGCCGAGCTGATGCCTGGCGGCGGCTACGGCGTGCGCGGTAACCAGTTGGTGCTTGACGACACGCACCAGCGCATCCAGGCGCAACTGAAAAGTGATCATCAGCACAGCCAATTGTCGCTCGGCTGCATCAGCCGCATCGAAGACGCCAGCGGGCGCAAGGATGCGCGTGGCGAGGGCTGGGAACTGGCGTCAGACGCCTGGGGCGTGGCGCGCGCCGGCCGCGGCATGTTGCTGACCACCGAAGCGCGCCCTGGCGCCGCCTCGCATATCAAGAGCATGGATGAAACCTTGCGCCGGTTGGTCGAGGCTGCTGAACGGCACAAGGCGCTTGCCGCCTTGGCGCAGCATTACGGTGCGCAAGAAAGTGCCGACCAGCAGGGCGCCGCCGCCGATGTGCTGAAAGCCCAGCATGCCGGGATCAAGGGCGGTGCCGGCAGTGGCGAAAACGCATTTCCCGAATTATCAAAGCCGCATCTGGTGCTGGCCAGTCCGGCTGGTATCGAAACGACGACCGCGCAATCGACGCACATCGCCAGCGCCGAGCACACCGCGCTGACGGCCGGGTGCGACTTGTCGCTGGCGGCCGGCGGCGGCCTGTTCGCCAGCATCGGCGCGGCGTTTCGCCTGTTCGTCCACAAGGCGGGCATGAAACTGATCGCCGCAGCTGGCCCGGTGCAGATCGCGGCGCAAACCGATGCGGTCGATATCGTCGCCAACAAGGTTCTAGAATTGATCAGCCAGACCGACTGGGTGAATATTCGCGGCCGCAAAGGCGTGCGCCTGCATGGCGCCAATTGCATGCTTGAAATTAGCGACAAGGTGCAGTTTTTTACCGCGTCGCCGACACTGTTCCATGGCAACCTGGAAACGCTGGCGCCCAAAAACCGGCCGCAACCGGATCTGGAGCCTGCCATCGGACCCGTCGAAGGGCAGTTGCAGCATACGATCCAGGCCCATGCGGATGGCGGTCAATACGCACTGGTGCCGTACACGCTGTACAAGGGGGACGCCGAAGTCGAACGCGGCTTGACCGACGAATTCGGCCGCATCCTCATCGCGCATCAGGACGGCACGCCGCGCTACCGTGTCATCCTTGGCAATGGGGAAGAGTTTTCATTGCAGGCGAGCGCACGCTTCGACCCGAACGCGGCGCCGGACGGCGAACAGAAGCTATCGAACCGCGGTTTGCGCGCGTTCGACGACACTGCCGATGGCCGCTGGGTTCAATGATGCACGACACTGACTGGAGAGCGCCATGCCGGAATCGAGCGGCCGTATCGAAACCACCCACATCGACGAGGTTGGCCGTACTGCGACCAGTTCGCTCCAGTGGCTGCTGGAAAACCGCAACCTGAAGGGCAAGGCCACTCATCCGATTACGCATAACAACAAGCTGACACTGTTCATTTGCGGACAGGAAGGGTTCGCCGACATCGCCGGCGAGATCGCCAAGGCTAAACATTCAATCGACCTGTGCTGCTGGGGTTTCGACCCGGGCATGGAACTGGTGCGCGGCAACAGCGGCACCTGGCCGCGTGGCGACACTTTTGGCGACTTGCTGATCGCCGCCGCACGGCGTCACGTCAGGGTGCGCCTGCTGATCTGGCATGACCGTATCGGTTCGCCGATGGTGCGCAGTATGCCGGGCCATTCGCACGGCACCTCGCCATGGAAAACCGGTGGACAGCGCGCCGACGATATCAGTGCAAAAGCCAGCCTGGCGATGTTGCAGGAGGCAGTCAGGAAAAAACTTGTTTTAAGCAGTGCTTTCAGGGGCGATATCGTCCGGCCTGAGGATATCCCGATGCTGGCGCGTGAAGAATATTGCCACAGCTGGTATGCGGCCGCGTTCCATGGCTTGTTGGGGCGCCTGACGATTCACCTGCGGCACGGCAACAGCCATGCGATAGGCAAGAGTATCGCGACCGAAATCAACCAGCCGCACGGCCTGACGATGGGGGAAATTGAAAAGCCTGGCATGAGCTACTTGGGCACGCATCACCAGAAGACGATCCTGATCGATTTCTCCCACGAAGAGGGGGCGAAGGCCGTCGGTTACGTGATGGGCCTGAATTCGGTGACCGATTATTGGGATACGACGGCCCATCTGCTCGACGACACGCGCCGCGAACAGGGCGGTGCCAACGAGCGGCGCGAGTGTTTGCAGGGAATGGCCGCGGACGGCGGGTTCGCCACCTTGAAACCGTACCAGGATTATGCCTGCCGCATCGACGGTGGCAAGGCATTGATCGCGCTGTACAACAATTTCGTGAAGGCATGGGACCGCGCGATCGACGACCGCACGCATCAGGCCGCCGGGGAATGCGTGAGTTGGTATTCGTCATGTAAAAACCCGCCGGCCCAGCTGTTGCGCGAGGCCGGGCCGGATGACTCCACCGTGCAGATCGTCCTGACCCAGCCCGAGGAGCAGGACAAGACGATCAAGGAAACCTACTTTCGCGCCGTGACCCAAGCCAGCCTGGCGGCCGGCTACCTGTACGTGGAAAACCAGTATTTCCAGTATGAAGATTGGGCCCGGCATTTGCTGGCCGAACGCAAGAAGGTGGTCGCCGCCTGGAAGGCCGGCAGTGTCAAGGCGGGCAAGAGTCTTGAAGATATGCCGGTCATGCACGTATTCATCGTCATTCCCGTGCCGGAGCGCGCACAGATGGTGCCGCGCACCCACGATACGCTGGCGGCGCTGGGGCAGCACGCTGGCATGACGGGGCAAAACAGCATGATCGATGACTACAACAAGCGACCGAAAACCCGGCGTATCACAGGCAGATTAGGCATCTCCACCGAGGCGGAAGTCCAGTTGCCAGACGTGGTGCGGCACTCCAACGGCATCAACAAGCCCGGCGCGATGACGCTTGAAAGCGAATTCGGACTGAAGGTGTCGGTGGCCATGCTCAATGTCAGCGCGTTTGACACCAACCGCTGGCGCTACCGTGAAATCTACATCCATTCCAAATTGATGCTGGTCGACGATGTGTTCATGACCTTGGGCAGCGCCAACCTGAACCAACGCAGCATGGCCGTCGACAGCGAAATCAATATCGCCACCATCGACCGCCGCGTGGCCCACGATTTGCGCAAGCGGGTGTGGCGCATGCATAGCGGGGGACTGGTCGATGGAGGGGGCGGGACGAAGGCGGAGATTGTGGATGCTTACGGGAACTGGGTGAAATTAATGAAAGATAATCGAGGGAAAAAAAATTCGTATTCTGAAAATTCTGCAGATAAAAAAATGACTGGCTTTTTGCTGCCATTGGAAGATAAACGCAGCTCCACGATACGTTTGGGATGAGCATGAAAAAGTATAAAAATTTCCCACTTCCCCTGCCTTTTTTTATCTTGGCAGTTTTCCTGATTTTCACTTTAGGCGCCTGCAAAATGTCAAACGACACGAAAGAAGTCCTGCCGCGCAACCAAAGCCTGCCACTTTTCAATCCGCATGTCGCGGATTTTATCTGTGAAGCCGAGGCGAGCAAGGTGCCATCCATCGATGCGCAAGCCGAGGACTGGTTCCTCGAAGCGCGCGCCATGGAAGACCCTGAAATTTTCGTGGAAGACCGCGATTACAAAAAAATCGTCGATCTGACGCGTCAAGCGGCGCAGCGATTGCACTGGAAGGCGATGCTCAATTTGGCCAGCTTGTATGTGGAAGGGCGCGATCCCTTGCATGGGGAGGAAGAAGCCGTGCAACTGGTGGAAAAGGGGATGCGGCTCGGCATACCCGCAGCTTATGACCGGATGGGGACGTTTTATGCTAATAGCACTGGCGTTGACGGCGACATCACTCGCGCCTATGCATTCTGGCAAAAGGCTGCTGTCATGGGAAATCATCAGGCGATGGCATTTTTGGCGGATAAATTAAATGTTGGACCCGCCAGTGAAGGGGCAGGCTATTGGTCCAATATTCCGGTAGCGACAAAAATGCTGGAATGTGCATTTGGGCAAGGATATGGTCCCGCAGCATTTGATTTGCATTATTTGTATGTGTCTCCACGGGCTTCCAATGGGAAAATAAATGGCTCGCGTAACGCTGAAACAAAAAATCGTGCATTAAAGGTATTGCATGAAGGTGTAAAGTTTGGTTGTGAGGATTGTGCAAATGCCTTGGCAATTGAATTCGGTTCGCCTTTTGATCTTGCCGATATGCTGGCGCCATATGTGGATAAGGCTCGTGGAGCGCGATATCGTATGCTTAGTAACGCCCTCGGCTTCAACCCCAATCGCCGCTTCCCCAACCTCGATAAAATTCTGCCATTGCCACCGGCCGATCTACCGCCGTGGGATGGCCAACGAAAGAGCCTGCTCGACGCTGCCATGGGCGTCCGTCCGCCGCCAGCGATCCCGAAGCCAAGCGCAGCCTCGCTGTTACAAAAACCGTATTTCCTGGCCGCCGACTATGCGCTGCATCCCACCGGCTTGCACAGCGACGCGCCGACTGCGCCATTTTCCGCATACTGGCAACCTGTCGCTGGGCAAGGGTTGACGGAGCCGGCCCGGCTGTTCCGTAAAGATGAAGAGTTCCGCCATTTCAGCGTGCTCGATGCCGATGACAAGAGTCGTTATGGCCGCGTGACATGGGAACAGTACCTGACGATACGGCACAACCATGGTGCAGTGGAGCCGCGCGCGGCGCGCGGCTTGCTGCGCGAGGTGGCGCGGCCTGAGCCATGGTTGAGCTGCGCTTGCGACCAGGCCTGTCCGGTCAGCGGCGTCTGGCAACCGTGGGTAGCGGCCGACCATCCGCTGCAGGCCATCGTCAACCAGTACTGGCGCCAGGCGTGGCTGAACCAGGGCGCGCCGTTCCCGCGACCGCGCCGCGACTGGCTGCTCGATTTGCCAGATGACGACGTGACGTGGCATTTAATGGATGCGTCCATTGCCGATCCCGGCTAACGCTTAACGTTCCCGATATCTCTCATAACGAATATGTCTAGGATTCAGGACAGCTGTGCTGGCGTCAACGCCTCCACCGGCAACTGAAAAAAGCGCGGCATCATGGCTGGCGACAGGTCGTCGCCGCTCTCCGTTATGGCCAGGCGGCCGCTCAGCAGCATCACTTAGCCGTGGCTCAGTTACCAGCCGGCGTTGGCGGTGGCCGTGTCCCAGCTGGGATCGAGGCCCGCTTCGCGTACGGCCGCGCCTGCCGCATGGGCTGCGCGACGTATAATTCCTATTCAACTTTATTCTTTTCCGACAGGCCCACCATGTCCCTGACTCCCGATTCGCTGCCTGACTGGCAAACGTTTGAAGCGGCATACGCCGTTGAAGAGACCTGGCTCAGGCTGGCCACTGCATCGCTGGCACTGCTGGGCGCCTCCCCATTCAAGGACCAGGAATTTTCAGCGTTTGCCTTCAACGCCGTATCGTTTCCGTCCCTTTCGCTGAGCTTTGACACCGACCCCGATAGCCGGGCGCGTGGTGACTATCCGCCGGACTGGTCGAACGAGTGCATGGAAGTCGATGTGCCGGAAATCGGCCAGCTGTGGGAAGAGGGGCATGCAACGATAGAAGGCGCGCTGATCGAGCTGATCGACGCTGCCGATGACGACTTGCTCGATGCCATCGAGGAAGGCTATCTGCACAGCCTGAGGAAAACCATGGTGCGGCTTGAAACGAGCCATGCTTTCGAGCAAATCAAAATATGCGCGCACTTCTGGACCGTGGTCACGCAAATCGACGCCGATACGGATGAAGAGGAGCGGCTGCTCGAGCAGGTGCGGCTGGCGGCATTGGCCAGCCATGCATGAGGGGCTGACTGCTATATCAGGGCTTTCCAGGCCCTGACTTCTTCGTCCGTGAGCGCCGGCCCCCAGCCGCCGCGCAGGGCAGCATCGTGCTGCACATAGTGCGCCAGCTGCGGTATCGCCACGTCATGCCGGGCACAGAGCTCAAGCACGGCTTCCAGCTGGCGCCGGCTTTCCGGAAGGTCATTGCCATACCAGGTGCAGGCGCTCGTTTCCAGCACATGCTGAACAAGTCGCTCCAGCGTGCCTAGCAGGTGCCCGGGTATGGCCATGCGGATGTCGTCCGGCCAGGGATCGCCCATGCCCGTCACAGCCAGGGAAGCAAAGCCGCTTTCCCAGGCAGCAAAATCCCCAGGCCCGACCTGCGTCACTTGCCAGATGTGTTCGGCGAACGCGGACAGTGCCTGATGATGAAGGGCATGCCGCTGGCAAAAGCGCTGCAGGCACGTCACGGCAATGCATTGCCTGGCAATCACGGAGAGAGTGTCTATCGATATATTGTGCATAAATTGATGGCGTTTCAAAAATAATGGCTAGCCTCGGCTAAGTGCGCGCCTCTCAGCTCCCTGGCGCACGCCGGTTCAGCTTGATTCATTTCTCAAAGACAAGCCAGGACCAGCTCACGCCGGCCTGGCGGTTCTGTAGCTGGACGGATGGCGCCTGCGTGCTCAGCATGACCTTGAGTCCATGCCGCATCGCCAGGTCTGCCGTTTCACCAGCGGATACGTCAAAGATGCGGCGGCCTTCCGGGGCCGGACCATGCCTCAAGGAAATGACGAGCATTGCGCCCGGCTTGAGCAATGCGCTGATATTGCCCATCGCCTCCATCCTTTCTTCCGCTGTCAGATGCATCCAGACGGCAGCGACGACAATCAGGTCATACCTTGTTTGGCGCGCGCCTATCGTGGACAGGGCGGGCAGGCTATCGTTGATCCATTCAAGGTTGGCCAGGGCATGTGCCTTCATGCCCGCCGCGCGGAAGGCGGCAACGGGCTCAAGCGCGATCACCGTGTGGCCCAGGCTTGCCAGCCACGCCGCGTCGCCGCCTGTGCCGGCACCGATGTCGAGCACGGTGCCTGATCGCGTCGGCAAAAGATGAGCAACGGGGCGGTATTTATCCAGGAAGGCAACGCTGTCATATCGGGAGATGAGCCGCCCTGCATTTTCTGCATAGCCCTCGGTGCCCGGGACAGTGGATGGGGCCATGGGTTCCTGCATGATCAGCGGGCGCATCTGGCGATGGTCATCATGGCTGTTCTCCCGCTTGCTGACGCGCCTGCCGCAAGGCCTCCACGGGCAACTGGAAAAAACGCGGCACCATCGCGGGGGACAAGTCGTCGCCGCCGTCCGCCATGGCCAGGCGGCCGCTCAGCAGCAGCATCACGTAGCCGTGGCCCAGCGACCAGCCGGCGCTGGCGGCGGCCTTGTCCCAGCGCGGGTCGAGGCCCGCTTCGCGCACGGCCGCGCCGGCCGTCTGCAGCACGTACTGGAAGCACGCTTGCGCCGCTTCCAGCAGGGCGGGGAACTGGCGCACGTCCTGGTGCTCGAACATCAGCCGGTAGTGGGCGGGCGCGGCCAGGGCGAATTCGATGTATTGCTGGCCCAGCAGCTGAAACCGCTGTTCGGAGGGCAGGCTGCCCTGCGGCGGCAATTCCGCTTCCCATTTGGCGATCAGGCTGGCGAAACCGGCGGCCGCCACGTCGGCCAGCAAGGCTTCCTTGCTGGGGAAGTGGCGGTACACGGCGGCGATCGACACGCCCACCGTGCGCGCCAGTTCGCGCAGCGAGAGGGTGGCGTCGTGCTGCTGCGCCAGTTGCGCGATGGTGGCGGCGACCAGGGTGTCGCGCAGGTTGCCGTGATGATAGGTAGTCGTTATTGTCATTCTATGTTATCGCTGTTCACATTGTCGTGTATGATGGTCATGTTATCACTGAAAACATGGAGAGCACATGCAAGAGATAAGCAACGTGGTACGCGCCGTGGCTTTGCCGCCCGGTGCCAGCATCGCCCCCTTGTACCCGGGCAGCAACCTGGCCGACGCGTATGCCGTCGCGCTGCCGACTGCGCAGGCGCGCCAGATGGACATGGAAAACCTGGCGCGCGCGCTGCTGGGCAGTCAGCCGGGCTGGGCGCGCAAGCTGATGGTGGTGCGCGACGCCATCGTGGCGCGCTTCGGCATCCGGACGGCAAAGCAGATGGAAGCGCGGCCCGGCAAGCGCATCGGCATCTTCCGCATCTTTGCCGTCAGCGACGATGAGATCATCGTGGGCGAGGACGACAGCCACCTGGACTTCCGCCTGTCGGTGCTGCGCCACCGCGACGCGGGGCCGCATGGCAGCGTGACCCTGTCCAGTGTCGTGCATTGCCATAATGCGGTGGGACGCGCCTACATCCTGGTGATCCGGCCTTTCCACAAGCTGATCGTGCGGCGTTCGCTGGCGCGCGCCGTCAAGGAAGGCTTTGCCTGAGCGGGTTGAACGGGGAAGGGGCGTGACGCTGCGGGCAATCTTGCTTATTCATTGCCGGTATTGCATACTGCACCACCAGCCTCATCACGATTCCCATGAACGATACGCTTCTCCTGCTGGGTTTTGCCACCACGCCGCTTGAACTGATTTCCTTTGTCCTGGCATTGACAACCGTTGCGCTGAACATCCGCCAGAATCACTGGGCGTGGCTGTTCGCCATCATTTCCTCGGCCGCCTACGGTTTCGTGTTTTTCGAGTCGCGCCTGTATGGCGACATGGCCTTGCAACTGCTGTTCATCAGCGTCTCATTCTGGGGCTGGTACCAGTGGCTGCATCCGGCCAGTGGCGGCAAGACCTTGCCCGTCACGCGCCTCGATGGCCGCGGCTGGCTGGCTTGCGCCGTAGGCTGGCTGGTCGGCTTCCTGCTGATCGCTTGGCTGCTGACGACGACGGACACGGACGTGCCGCACGCGGACGGTTTCCTCACGGCAGGCAGCCTGGTGGGCCAATTCCTGCTGTCGCGCAAGAAGCTGGAAAATTGGATCGCCTGGATCATCGTCGACGTGCTGTACGTGTGGCTGTATGTGCACAAGGGCCTGACCCTGACGGCCGTGCTGTATGCGTTCTTCGTCGTGATGGCCATCATCGGCTTGCTGGCGTGGAGAAAGTCGGCGCCGGCCGCGCCCGATGCGATGGTCCTCAAGTGATGGGCCATTGCGTGCGCGTAGCCATCCTGGGCGCGGAGTCGTCGGGCAAGTCGACCCTGGCGGCCGCCCTGGCCGAGCGCTACGGCACCGTCTGGGTGCCCGAGTATTTACGGGAATTTGTCGAGACGCAGGGCAGGGTGCCCGTCGCGGCCGACCAGTATGGCATTGCGCGCACGCAAGTCGAACGCGAGGCGGCAGCCGCCGCGCAAGCGCGCAACTTCCTGTTTTGCGACACGACGCCGTTGATGACGGTCGTCTACAGTCGCCATTATTTCGATGGCGCCGATGCACCGCTGGCGGCGCTGGCCGATGCCACGCAGTACGATTTGACGTTAGTGACGGCGCCCGACAGCCCGTGGGTGGCCGACGGCTTGCAGCGTGAGTCGGAAGCTGTGCGCCAGCTGATCTACCGCTACCTGCTCGACGAGCTCGACGCGCGCGGCATTGTGTACCACGTGCTGCGCGACAGCCTGGCGGCGCGCCTGGAACAGGCGGCGCCTTTGCTGCGGCAGGCGCTGGCTGCAGCGTCTGCCATTTCCCTCAATTAAAAATCAAACTGTGCCGACACCTTGAAGGTGCGGCTGGCGCCCGGATACAGATAGCCGTCCGATTCCGGCGTCACGTCGCGCCAGTAGAACTTGTCGGCCACGTTGTTGACGCTGGCGCGCAGCACGGCGCGCGTGCCGGCGATGCGCGTTGCCCAGGCGGCGCCCAGGTTGAACACGTTGTACGACGGCACGAAGGTCGTGTTGTTGTACTCAAACGCTTTCTTGCCCGCAAATTCCCAGCTGCCATTCACGCTCAAGCCTGCCACCTGCTGCACGGCGTAGTCCGCATGCACGGCTGCCTTGAAGGCCGGCACGTTGGGCACGCGCTTGCCATCGAGGTCGGCATTGCCCGTGCCTGATTGCTGGCTGTTCAGGGCTGTCACGGAGGCGCCCAGGCTCAGGTTGGACGATGCTTTGCCCTGGGCCGACAATTCCAGGCCACGTTGCTGGGCCTGGCCTTCGCGCACGAAGTAGCCTGCGGCATTCTGGAATTCCAGGCCCTTGCGGATCTGGAACAGGCTGGCCGCCACCATGAAGTCCGGCGTCACATCCATCTTCGCGCCAAGCTCGATCTGCTTGGCGCGGCTGGGCGTGAGTTCCTCGTTGGCATTCATCGCCTTGCGGTCGGCCGTGCCGCCATGTTCCATGCCCTGCGAATAGGCCGCGTACACGGACACATTGTCGAGCGGGGTGTAGACGAGCGACACGTTGGGCAGCAGGAAATCGTGCTTGGCGCGGATTTCCTTGTCGGCCTTCAGCACATACTGGTAGCCGTCGACGTCGATATGGCGCAAGCCGCCATGCAGCTTCCAGTTTTGGGCCAGGCTGACGATATCCTGCACGAAGACGGAGTTTTCCGTGTCCTTGCGCACCAGGCGCACCGGGCCTTGCACACCCGTCGACATGTCGACGATCTGCGGGTGGTAGATATTGCTCACGCCAGCCCATTCGTACACGTACAGGCCCGCGCGGTCCTTGCGGCGGAAGGTCGAGACGCCGGCCGTGAATTCATGGCGCAGGGAACCGGTGGCGAACTTGCCCTGGATCATGGCTTGCGCGCTCAGCGGCTTTTTCGTTTCGCCCAGGCTGCGGTAGTCATACACGTCGTAGTCGCCATTGCCGCAGAAGCCAGGGTACAGGTCTTGCGCGCTGCAGCCGTACGGGAAGGCCGTGTAGTCGTCGCGCTTGAACGAGTGCTGGTTGGCCGACAGGGTGGCGTGCCAGTCGTCATTGAACGCGTACTGGAAGCGCAGGCCGATATTGCCGGTGATGGTTTCCACGGGGCGCGTCCATGGCTGCAGGTTGAGCATGGCGTCGGCGCTGATGCCGGTCGGTAGGGTCTTGTTGTTCAGCAGCTGGAAGCCGGGCGCCGTCGCCTGCGCCTTGTCCTGGTAGTCGGCATCGATCTGCAGCAGCGCTTGCGGCGAGATTTGCCAGTCGAAGGCGCCGGAAATGAACTTGCGGTTGCCGTCCGCGCCCTTGATGTAGGAGCGCAGGCGCTCGGCCGCCACGTTGACGCGGTAGCCGAAGCGCGTGTCTTCCAAGCGGCCGCCCAGGTCGACGGCGCCGTACAGGGTGCCCCGCTCGCGCGTTTCCACGGTGACGGTGCGCAGCGGTGCGGCGGTGGGGCGCTTGACGATGAAGTCGACCACGCCGCCCGGCGCGGCCACGCCTGCCTGCAAGCCGGCCAGGCCTTTCAGCACTTCGATGCGTTCCTTGTTTTCCAGCGGAATTTGCGTATCGCCAGGAATGGCCACGCCATCCTTGCGGTAGCTGGAATTGTTGTCGAGCTTGAAGCCGCGGATGGAAAACTGTTCCGCATAGCCGACGGCGTTGTAGGCGTCGTTGATGCTGGTGTCGAGCTTGACGGCATCGCTGAGATTGCGGATCTGCAAGTCCTGCATGTCTTTTTGCGAAATGACGGTGACGGACGCCGGCGTCTGCAGCAGCGGCGCGTCGGAAAAGCCGCCCACGGAGGCGCGCTTGGCAGCCGGCGCCTTGCTGGCCGTGACGACGACTTCGGCCATGCTCTGGGCCTGCGGGTCGGCGGCTTCGGCGCCGTCGTTCGCGGCAAAGGCCGGTGCGGCAAACGCGTGCAGGATCGCCAGGGTCAAAACAGAAACGGATAAATTCGGTGTGGACATAGATTGCTCGTGGTTCAAGCCGTCTCTTTAAGAAGAGCACGGCAGGCTGCTTGTTCGGCTGGCGCCAACGCAGGAGCTATCAAAGGAGGGAGGTACTTTGCGCTTTCCTTCGCTGGCATTATCCAGATCAGGTACGAAGGGTATCTCTCACCCGGATGACTGCTCCAGGACCCCTAGCGAAATGACAGCTTAGCATGAAGCACGGCCAGCTGTCCCACCCGGCTGACCGTTTTACAACAGTGTGGTGCGAATCTACAGGCTCAGTTCCAGCACCTTGCGGCTGATGGCGGGCGTGATTTCACGCTGTTCGCCCAGCGCCGTCATGCCGTGCGCTTCCAGGGCGGACACGACTGCATCCACGCTGGCATGGTTCAGGCCATAGTCGGCCAGACGCGTCTTGACGCCCATGTGGCGGAAGAAGAATTCCGTGCGCGCGATGGCGGCCTCGATGCGGCCATCCTCGTCGCCGCCATCCAGGCCCCAGACGCGGGCCGCGTATTGCAGCAGCTTGGCGCGCTTGGCCTGCTTGCGCACGCGCAGCATGCTGGGCAGGATGATGGCCAGGGTTTGCGCGTGGTCGAGCTCGTACAAGGCCGTCAATTCATGGCCGATGGCGTGCGTGGACCAGTCCTGCGGCACGCCCACGCCGATCAGGCCGTTCAAGGCCAGGGTGGCGCTCCACATCACATTGGCGCGCACGTCGTAGTCATCGGGGTGCGACAGCGCTTTCGGGCCTTCCTCGATCAGGGTCAGCAGGATGCCTTCGGCAAAGCGGTCCTGCACGGAGGCGTTCACGGGATAGGTCAGGTATTGCTCCATCACATGCGCAAACGCGTCGACGACGCCATTGCCAACCTGGCGCAGCGGCAAGGTGAACGTTTTCGACGGGTCCAGCACGGAGAATTTCGGATACACCTTGCGGCTCATGAACGAGCGCTTTTCCTGCGTGGCCTTGCGCGTGATCACGGCCGAGCCATTCATTTCGGACCCCGTGGCCGGCAAGGTCAATACGGTGCCGAAGGGCAGGGCGGCCTCGACGATCTTGCCGCCCTTGGCCAGGATGTCCCACGCCTCGCCCTCGTGCAGGGCGGCGGCGGCGATGAACTTGGTGCCATCGACCACGGAACCGCCGCCGACGGCCAGCAGGAAATCGATGCGCTCGCTTTTCACGAGGGCCACGGCCTGCATCAGGGTTTCATAGCTGGGATTGGGTTCGATGCCGGCAAACTCGATCATCGTATGCCCGGCCAGCGCCGCCCTGACATCATCGTAGACGCCGTTCTGCTTGATGCTGCCGCCGCCATACGTCATGAGCACCCTGGCCTGCGGCGGGATCAGCGCCGTGATGGCGGCGATCTGGCCCTGGCCGAAGAGGATTTGCGTCGGATTGTAAAAGTCGAAATTGAACATGGGGCTCCTGCCGCTGAGGTTTAGGCTATTGCTGAGCCATGATTATGGCCGAACGGGTGGAAACGTGTCGTGGACGCTTGAGCTTTTCGCCCGCGCGGTGGAGAATGCAGTCGATGTCACCACCACGCGAAAAGGAATGCGCATGACCACCGTCCCACTGGAAGAATCCGGCCTGCCGGCCACCGCGCTCGACATGCACCGCGCCATCGGCGCCACCATCGCCGCGCTGCAGGCGCTGGACTTGAACAGCCAGCGTTTCGAAGCGTGCACGGACCCGGAACTGCGCCGCGTGCTCGCGCATGCGGGCGACACGAGCCGCAAGGAAGCGGCCATGCTGCTCGAATGGATGCGCCGCCGCGACGCGCGCCTGGACACGGCCATGAAGGAAGCGCTGTTCAAGGCGGGGCCGATTGTTGCCCAGTATCACTATGACGAGAAAATATTGTAACTATTGGTTTGTTGTTGTGGCGTACCATGCGCCACTTTCGCATCGCTTCGCGTAGACTGTGCCCCGAACACGATTTTGGGGGAGTTTGCAGAAATGAAATCATTACCATACCGAGAAGGCAGCTGGTTTGCCGTGCCCCTGCCGGGCGGCGGTTATGCCGTCGGCGTGGTGGCGCGCAGGGCGCCTGCCGGGCGCATCATGCTGGCGTATATGTTCGGGCCGAAGCGCGACAGCCTGCCTGCGCTGGAAGAGCTGGAAGGCTTGCGGCCGGAACAGGCCGTACGCCGCCTGCGCACGGGCGACATGGCCTTGCTCAACGAACGCTGGCCCCTGCTGGGCGACAGTCCCCACTGGAACCGCGACGACTGGCCCATGCCGGCCTTTATCCGCCGCAACGAATCCTTGCAGCGTGCCTGGCGCGCCAGCTATGCGGACGCCGATCCTGCCAAGCTGAACCGCGAGGAATCGATCCCCTTCGACACGCCGGGCATGGAAAGCGATTCCCTGTACGGCTACGGGGCGACGGAATTGTTAATGAATAAATTGCTCGCGCAGGAGCAGGCGTCGGCTTGACCGCGGTCCGGCGGCGTAGGTCGGATTAGCGAGGCCTTGCCTCGCGTAATCCGACAACATTGTTGGCCAAGGCCGCTGGTGGTGTCGGCTTACGCGCCTTGCGCTAAGCCGACCTACGCCGACCTACGCCGCTTACGCCGCTGGCAAGCTGATCTGAAACGCCAGGCCGCCGCCTTCGCGGTTGCGGACCTGCAATTCGGCGCCATGGCGCAGCAGCACGCGGTCGACGATGGCCAGGCCCAGGCCGGCGCCATTTGCCTGTCCGCGCGCCGTGTCGAGGCGGGTAAACGGCTTCATCAGCTGCTCGATCTTTTCCGCCGGCACGCCCGTGCCGTGGTCCTGCACTTCGATGATGACCTTTTTCGCGCCGTGGCTGGTGCGTACCTGGCAGGCGATGTCGATTTCCGTCACGTCGCCGCCCGGCGTCTTGCCATAGCGGCGCGCATTCTCGATCAGGTTGTTCAATACGCGGCGCAAATCGGTGGGGTTGCCCATCGCATGCGCGCCATCGGCGATGGTGGCGTTGATCTTCACGTCCGGCAGGCGCATGGCTTCGCGCGTCATGTCGTTGAGCAAGCCACTGAGGTCGACGTCCGTAAAGCTCGACGCTTCCGTCGGCTTGGCATAGTCGAGGAACTGGCCGATGATGGCGTCCATCTGCCCGATATCGGACTGGATGCCTTCGCGCGCCTCGTCGGACAGATTCGCCATCTCCACTTCCAGCTGCATGCGTGCCAGCGGCGTGCGCAAGTCGTGCGAAATGCCCGCCAAGATCACGGCGCGGTCCGATTCCACCTGTTTCAGATCATCGACCATCTGGTTAAAGCTGCGGTTCGCCTCAATGATCTCGATCGGGCCCTTTTCCGGCAGCGGCGCCGGCTGCTTGCCCTTGGCGATGTCGCGCGCGGCCGCCGTCAGACGCGACAGCGGCAGATTGATCAGGCTGGAAATGATGGCCGCCCCCAGCAGGGACAGCAGGGACACCAGGCTGGCCCAGCCCAGCCACTGGAAGCCCGTCAGGCCGCGCAGGCGCTCGCGGTCCAGCATCAGCCAGTACTCGTCGTCGTCGATCTTGAAGCTGACCCAGAAGCCGGCCACGCCATTGACGCGCGCGGAAAAGCGCGTGTCTTTGCCCAGCTTGGCCTTCACCAGCGCCTCGATCTCGGGCATCAGGTAATTGTCGGGCGGCGGCTCGATGCGGTCGTCCTCTTCCAGCGAGAAGATGCGGATGCCTTCATTGCTGACGAGGTCGAACAGCAGCTCGCGCCGCAGCTCGGGAGCCGAGTGCGTCAGGGCCGCATGCGTGATGGTGACGACGGAAATGATCTGGGCGGAAATCTGCTGCGCCTGCGGCTCGCGCTGGATGACGGAAATCATGCCGATCCAGGTGATCATGCTGACGGTGGTCAAAGTGCCCAGCAGCAAAAAGGTACGCCAGAACAGGCCGCTTTTCAGCCGCGCCAGGCTGATATCGGGAACAAGCTTCATCATGCCTCGCCTGCGATCAGCGCGGCTGTCCGTCCGGGATGAAGACGTAGCCGAGGCCCCACACGGTCTGGATGAACAGCGGGCTCGACGGGTCGGGTTCGATCAGCTTGCGCAGGCGCGAGATTTGCACGTCCAGGCTGCGGTCGAACACTTCGTATTCGCGGCCGCGCGCCAGTTCCATCAGTTTTTCGCGCGACAGCGGCTGGCGCGCATGGCGGGCAAACACTTTCAGCACGGAAAACTCGCCCGTCGTCAGCGGCACCGTTTCGCCATTCTTTTTCAGGGTGCGCGTGCCCAGGTCCAGCACGAAGTCGCCGAATTCGAAGGTTTGCGGCGTTTCCGACGGGGCGCCCGGGATTTCATCGGGACCCTTGCGGCGCAGTACGGCGCCGATGCGGGCCACCAGCTCGCGCGGATTGAACGGTTTCGGCAGGTAGTCGTCGGCACCCATTTCCAGGCCCACGATGCGGTCCACGTCCTCGCCCTTGGCCGTCAGCATGATGATCGGCGTCTGATCGCCCGCGCCGCGTAGGCGGCGGCAGATCGACAGGCCGTCTTCACCGGGCAGCATCAGGTCGAGCACGAGCAGGTCGTAGCGTTCGCGCAGCCACAGCTTGTTCATGGCCGTCGCGCTCTCTGCCGTGAAGACATTGAAGCCCTGTTCGGTCAGGTAGCGCCGCAGCAGGTCGCGCAGGCGCACATCGTCATCGACCACCATGATTTTTGCCTGGTGGCCGTGGATCGATTGCGTTGTTGTATTGCTGCCGGAAGTGGAGGTTGTGGTCATTTAGGGTGTCGTGTTATCTTATATTAGTTGCTATAGTAACGCCTCGCGCGGCGTCGGCAAGGGGCTGTGGCGACCCATTACAAAGTGTTACAAACTTTACCCAATTACTCTTACTGCACCGTGTAAAGCATCATACACTGGGGCCACAGTGGAAATCAGCTTTAGTTTATACGGCATCGCGGAAGAGGAACTCAATGAATATCTTTACTAAAAAAATTCACGCCGCTCCCAGCGCAGCTTTTGCCGCACGTACGACTGTGCTGTCCGCATGTGCCATTTGTTCCGTGTTTGCCGCCAGCTTGGCGTCAGCGCAAAACCAGCCGCCGCCACGCCGTGACGACCAGCAGCAAATGCAGGCCCAGCGATATGAACAGGTTCAGCGCAGCAACAGCAATGATACGCGCTTGCGCGAACAGCGTGACGCACGCAGTTTCGACACGCGCGCCGAAGAGCAGCGCCGCGCCAACGAAGGCGCCGACGCCTCGCGCCGCACGGGCCGCATGACGCCCGACGAGCGCCGCGACCTGCGCCGCCAAATCAACGAAGTGGGCCAGGACATCTACTCGAATCCGCCGCGCCGCTAGGCGGTGTACAACCCCATCCGACAGGGCCATCTCGCAAGACATGGCCCTGTTTGCATTTGCTCCCCCCTTTGTATTGCTCAGTCAGGCACACGGCCCCGCCGCGTGATATTGTTCTAACGCAATGAGGCAATTCTCGGTTTTTGGGGAGGCAAGTGGTGAGCGACGACGACACACCCGTTCCTGATGCGGCTCCCGCAGGCGGCTTGCCGCTCGGCCTGGTCCAGCGCGAAGAGGGCGTGTGCCTTGACATGTCGCTGGCGCCGGCGCAGCTGCGCGCCGCCGTCGACCAGCTGTTCCAGTCGGGGCAGTTGCTGGCCGGCCTCGACTACGGTTTGTTCCTGCTGACCCTGTTCCATGCTCCCACTCCCCGCGCCGCGCCCAAGGGCGACGCCTTGCTGCGCATCGCCGTGCGCGTGGCGCCATTCCCGCCCCCGCGCCGCGCGCTGTACAAACAGGTCAAGATCCGTGGCGACAGCGCCGAGTTTTACTTTGAAGCCCTGCCTGCGGACGCGGACGGCCAGGTGCCTGCGCGCCGCGAGTTTGACGAGCTGGTGGCCGACCTGTGGTGCAAGGGCGTGCACTACGGCATCGATAGCGTGGCCGTGCGCGCCATGCTCGCCAGCGGCAAGGCCGAGCGCATCACGGTGGCGCGGGTGCTGCCGCCGCAGCCGGGGCGCGACGCCCAGCTGGTCGAAGTGTCGCAAGGCATCCATCGCGACGATGCGCCGCGCGAACGCTCCGATGGCCGCCTCGATTTGCTCAGCTTCAAGAACCGCTTTCCGCAAGTGAAAAAACACGCGCGCCTGCTGCGTCTGCTGCCCGGTACGCCCGGCTTGCCTGGCTACGACCTGGCCGGCAAGGCGCTGCCGCCGCCTGCGCCGCTGGAACTGGACCTGGCCACGGTGGCGGGGCCAGGCACGGCGGTCGAGCATTTCAGCGATGGCGATTTCCTTGTGGCCACCCAGGATGGCTATGTGAATGTCGATGAGAGCGGCAAGATGTCGATCGAAAACAAGATCGTCAGCCGCGAAGGCGTCAGCAGCCGCACCACGGGCAATCTGAAGCTGCGCGCCGCCTACGAAGAGTATGGCGAAGTGCAGGAGCAGCGCCAGCTCGACGGCAGCGACATCACCATCCATGGCGACGTATATGGCCATTTGCACTCGCATGGCGGCTTGATCTTGTTACACCGTAACCTGGTGGGCGGCACGGCGTTCAATGAGCACGGCGACGTGCGCGTCGAGGGAGTCGCTTCCGGTTCCGTGCTGCAGGCGCTGAGCGGTGAAGTACACGTGAAGCGCGCGGAAAGCTGCGTCATCGCCGGCACGCGCGTGGTGATCGACAGCGCCAGCAATTGCGAAATCATCGCCGACGAGGTCGTCATCGAACTGGCCGAAGGCTGTGCCGTGGCGGCGCGCACCATCCGCATCGGCAGCGCCGGTCCCCGCAAGCAGGTGGAAATGCTGCTGTTCCCGCTGGTCCCCGACCTGAGCGCACTGGAACAGAAGATCGCCGAGAGCTTGGCGAAGGCGGCGCAATTCCTGCAGGTGCAGCACAAGCGCCAGCAGGAAATCGACGCCATCGCGCAATTGCCCGAGGTGCGCAATTACCTGACCCTGGCGGGCCAGCTGCGGCGCGGCGAATTGCAGTTGCAGCCAACGCAGCAGGTGCAGTACGACAAGCTGGCCGCGCGCATCGCTCCCGTCCTGAAAGAGGTGGCGCGGCTGCGCGTGGAAGTCAAACAGTCGGAAATCCTGCACGCACAGATGCTGGCCCTGGTGGCGCAACTGCGCCAGGAGCGGCAGGCGACGGCGGGCCAGTCGCGCTGCAGCCTGGGCCTGATCGATGGCGAGACGACGGTGCGCGCCCTGGTCGTGCCGCCCGGGCCAGCCAAGGTCTACGACCGGCCGCCGAAAGAAATCAAGGCCTTGCTGCGCAGCGCCACGCCGGCCACGCAAGCCGTGTTTGCGGACAGCACGGGCAGCCTGGAATGGACGTATGCGCCGCCGCCGTAGCATTTAATCCGTGACCTTGCCCCGAGATTGCTTGAGTACGCTGTGCGTGCTCTTGCTGTCGAGGCGGCGTCGCTGCGAACTGCGCGTGGGCTTGGTGGCGCGGCGCACGGCGGGCAGGAAGGTCACGCTGTCGATGATTTCCTGCAAGCGCCGCAACGCTTCTTCCTTGTTCTGCTCTTGGCTGCGCGATTGCTGCGCCTTGAGCACCAGCACGCCATCCTTGCTGATGCGGCTGTCGCGCAGGGCCAGCAGCCGCTCCTTGTACGCTTCCGGCAGCGACGAGGCGGCGATGGGGAAGCGCAAATGGATGGCGCTGGAGACCTTGTTGACGTTCTGCCCGCCCGGGCCCTGGGCGCGGATGGCGGAAAATTCAACTTCAGCGGGATTGACGAGGTGTTGCATGGCCTGCCTGTTGGGGATGATGTGGGTATTGTAAGGGAAGATGGCTGCGCCGGCGCAATGCCCGGCGGCCAGCCGATGATGTCTTCCGGGAAAATTGATGTTTCTCAACGCCGCTTGCGGCGATGCTGGTTAGCATGGGGTCAACGTTGCGCCACTGCGCATCCTGGCAGCGCTTACCGGATGAAAGGAACACCATGCAGCCCACGACCACGCCTGGCGCCGCAACCGCGCAATACCTGACGCAGTACTTGAGCTTCCGGCTGGGCGGCCTGGAATACGGCCTTGACTACCGCTGCGTGCGGGAATTGCGTCCGCTGAAGGAACTCGACCGTTTTTCCTCGGAAGGGGAAGTGCTGCACAGCGTGGCCGTCTCGCGCGGCGTGATCATCCCCATCGTCGACATGCGCGCCGCGTTCGGCGGCGCCCAGAGCGCGCCCGACCCGGCCACCGACGTGATCATTTTGCAGCTGAGCAATGGCGTGATGGGCATGGTGGTCGATGGCGTCACCGATATCGTCAGCCTGGCGCCAAGCGACATCGCCGCCGTGTCGGGCCTGGGCGCGGCGAAAGCCGATTACCTGTTGGGCCTGGGCACGGTGGCGGGGCGCCGCCTGATCCTCGTCGACATCGACCGCCTGATGGCGATCCGCAGCCCCAGCCCCCTGCAGGCGGCCTAAAAAAAAGACGACCCGAAAGTCGTCTTTTGTCGCTACTGAATTAGCCGAGCTTTTCCAGCTGATCCTGCAGATCGAGCCATTCCGCTTCCAGCTGCGCCAGGTCCTTGGTAAAGAAGGTCTGGTCGGCCAGCAGTTGCTTCAATTTCGCCTTGTTGGCGGCGTCATAGATGGTCGGCTCGCCCAGCTTGGCGTCGGTTTCCGCCTTTTGCGCATTGCGCTTGGCGATCTGCTCTTCCTGGCGCTTGATCTTGTTTTCGATCGGCTTGCGCAGGGCGGCCGTTTTCTGGCGCTCTTCCGCTTCCTTGCGTTTGTCGCGCACGGGCGCGGCAGGTGCGGCGGCCGCTACCGGCGACACGACGGGGAAGTCGGTCTTGTTGGCCTTGCCGGCGGCCGGCAGCACGTCCGTGCCTTTGCCCAGCTTGGTCTTGAACAGCCAATCCTTGTAGTCGTCCAGGTCGCCGTCGAACGGCTGCAGCTTGCCGTCGGCAACGATGATGAATTCGTCTGTGGTGGCGCGCAGCAAGTGGCGATCATGGGACACGACGACCAGGGTGCCTTCGAACTGGGCCAGCGCTTCCGTCAGCGCTTCGCGCGTTTCCAGATCCAGGTGATTGGTCGGTTCATCGAGCAGCAGCAGGTTCGGACGCTGCCAGACGATCAGGGCCAGCGCCAGACGGGCTTTTTCGCCGCCCGAGAACGGTGCGATCGAGGCGGTCACCATGTTGCCGGGGAAGTTGAAGCCGCCCAGGAAGTTGCGCAGTTCTTGCTCGCGCACGGTCGGGGCGATCTTCGACAGATGCCACAGCGGCGATTCGTCGTGGCGCAGCATTTCCACCTGGTGCTGGGCGAAGTAGCCGATGTTGAGGCCCTTGCCCATGGTGGCGTCGCCCGTCAACGGCATCAGTTCGCCGGCGATGGTCTTGATCAGGGTCGATTTGCCGGCGCCGTTCTGGCCCAGCAAGCCGATACGCTGGCCGATCTGCAGCGAAAACTTGATGCCGTTGACGATGGTTTTATGCGTGATTTCGCCCGTCGCTTCGTTCTCGATCTTGTAGCCCGCATCGACGTCTTCCATCACCAGCAGCGGGTTCGGTGCGCTCAGCGGCTCGCGGAATTCGAACGAGAATTCGGCGGCGGCGCGCAATGGCGCCAGCTCTTCCATCTTCGCCAGCGCCTTCATGCGGCTTTGCGCCTGGCGGGCCTTCGACGCTTGCGCCTTGAAGCGGTTGACGAACGACTCCAGATGGGCGCGCTTGCGCTGCTGCTTTTCCAGCGCACCGGCGGCCAGGATCATCTGCGCCGCGCGTTGGCGCTCGAAGCTCGAGTAGTTGCCCGAGTAGCGCTTCAGCTTGCGTTCGTCGATATGCACGACGACGTTGACCACTTCGTCGAGGAAGTCGCGGTCATGGGAAATGATCAGCAAGGTGCCGGCGTAGCGCTTGAGCCAGTCTTCCAGCCAGATGATGGCGTCCAGATCCAGGTGATTGGTCGGTTCATCGAGCAGCAGCAGGTCGGATGGGCACATCAGCGCTTGCGCCAGGTTCAAACGCATGCGCCAGCCGCCGGAGAAACTCGCCACCGGCTGCTGCATCTGGTCCAGGGTGAAGCCCAGGCCCAGCAGCAATTGCTCGCCGCGCGACTGCACGGTATACGCGTCGGCATCGGCCAGCGCGCTGTAGATTTCGCCGATGGCGATGCCGTTTTCCGACGTGGCCGGTTCCGATTCCAGGCGCGTCAGTTCCGCTTCCAGTTTGCGCAGGGTGATGTCGCCATCGATCGCGTAGTCGAGCGCGGCACGGTCCAGCGGCGGCGTTTCCTGCGCCACGTAAGCCACGCGCCATTTCGCCGGGAAATCGATCTCGCCCTGGTCAGGGTGCAATTCGCCGCGCATCATGGCGAACAGGCTCGATTTGCCCGCGCCATTGGCGCCGATCAGGCCGATCTTGTCGCCCGGATTGAGGGTGACGTCGACTTGTTCGAGCAACGGTTTGATGCCGCGCATCAGGCTTACTTGTAGGAAACGTATCATTTTTTTTCTTTGTAAAGGCTGGGGGTTAACCCTCGCCGTAAAATTCAGGTAGGTCGGATTAGCCCGAAGGGCGTCATCCGACCTGCCAAGTCGATCAAGCCAGCTTGAGCTGCTCGGCCGTCAGCAGGAACACCATGTCGTCGCCGGCGCTCGTCGTCAGCCAGGTCAGGCCCAGCTCGCCGAAGGCCGCTTCCGCGTATGCACGCTCGTTGCCGATTTCAATCATCAGGATGCCGTCGTCCGTCAGGCGCTCGGCCGCGCCGGCGATGATCTTGCGCACCAGGTCCATGCCGTCGCTGCCGCCGTCGAGGGCGATTTGCGGTTCGGCCAGGTATTCCTGGGGCAGGGCGCCCATCGACGCCGAATTCACGTATGGTGGGTTGCTGATGATCAAATCATATTTCTTGGCCGGCACGTTCGCGTACAGGTCCGATTCGATCAGGGTGACGCGATCCTGCAGTTTGTACGTGTCGACGTTGCGCTTGGCCACGGCCAGCGCGTCGGCGGAAATGTCCACGGCATCGACGGCGGCGTTCGGGAAGGCGTCGGCCATCATGATCGACAGGCAGCCCGAGCCGGTGCACAGTTCCAGGATGTTTTCCACCGCTTCCGGTTCCGCCACCCATGGCGAGAAGTATTCAGGAATCAGCTCGGCGATGAAGGAGCGGGGCACGATCACGCGCTCGTCGACGTAGAAGTTATACGTACCCAGCCAGCCTTCCTTGGTGATGTAGGCGGCTGGCACGCGGTCGATGCTGCGGCGGTCGATGA
Organism: Janthinobacterium sp. Ant5-2-1; assembly: GCF_001445815.1. Classification (NCBI taxonomy): domain Bacteria; kingdom Pseudomonadati; phylum Pseudomonadota; class Betaproteobacteria; order Burkholderiales; family Oxalobacteraceae; genus Janthinobacterium; species Janthinobacterium sp. Ant5-2-1. The sequence continues at coordinate 81,358 of NZ_LNCE01000126.1, forward strand.
CGCTCATCACGCTGGCCACTTCCGACGGCAGCAGCTTGGCGTCGAGGAAGGGGTCGAGCTTGTCGAGCGGCAACTTCAACGTGTGCAGGATCAGATAGGCCGCTTCGTCGAACGCTTCGGCGCTGCCGTGGCCGAAAAACAGCTTGGCGGTATTGAAACGGGTAACGGCGTAGCGCAGCAGGTCGCGTGGCGTGGAAAACGGGTTCGGGGTCATGGCATTCTCGAAAAGACGGTGTTCTGGCCCGCCGTGACGGGCCTCGGTATTCTGGTTCAGACGGGCAGCAAATGCTCCAGCGTGCGCCGGTAAATATTCTTCAGGGGATCGATGTGGCGCAGTTCGATGTGCTCGTCGATCTTGTGAATACTGGCATTGGGCGGCCCGAATTCTATCACTTGGGGGCAGATTTGCGCGATAAACCGGCCATCCGAGGTGCCGCCCGTGGTCGACAGCTCCGTCGTGAGGCCCGTTTCTTCCAGGATGGCAGACGACAGCGCGTCGCTCAAGGTGCCGCGCGGCGTGAGGAAGGGCAGGCCGCTCAGGGTCCACTGCAGATCGTATTGCAAGTCATGCTTGTCGAGGATGGCGTGGACTCGTTCCTGCAGGTTTTCCGCCGTGCTGGCCGTGGAAAAACGGAAGTTAAAGTCGATCACCATGTCGCCCGGAATCACGTTGTTGGCGCCCGTGCCCGCGTTGATGTTCGACATTTGCCACGACGTCGGCAGGTAATACTCGTTGCCGGCATCCCATTTTTCCTCGACCAAATCGGCCAGCGCCTGCGCCGCCTCGTGGATCGGGTTTTTCGCCAGGTGCGGGTAGGCGATATGGCCTTGCACGCCCTTGATCGTCAAACGGCCCGACAGCGAACCGCGGCGGCCGTTCTTGATCATGTCGCCCAGCTGCGCGCTCGACGTCGGCTCGCCTACCAGGCAATAGTCGATCTGCTCGCCCCGTTCTTTCAATTTGTCGCAGACGATGACGGTGCCGTCCGTGGCCGGGCCTTCTTCGTCGCTGGTGATCAGAAAGGCGATCGAACCAGTATGGTCGGGCGTGGCGGCGATGAATTCCTCGCAAGCGACCACCATGGCGGCGATCGACGTCTTCATGTCGGCCGCGCCACGGCCGTACAGCTTGCCGTCGCGGTGGGTGGGAATGAAGGGCAGCGAGCGCCATTGCTCGACGGGACCGGTCGGCACCACGTCCGTATGGCCGGCAAAGACGAACACGGGCGACGTCGTGCCGCGGCGTGCCCACAGATTGGTGACGTCGTTCGACTGTATCGTCTCGCAGACAAAGCCCAGCGGCGTGAGGATATCGATCAGGTGCTGCTGGCAGCCCTTGTCGTCGGGCGTGACCGAGGACAGGGCGATCAGTTTTTCGGTCAGGGCGAGGGTTTTGGAGGTGGTCATGGGTAAGGTCGTGCCGGCAACATCGTTCCGGTGGTCAACTAGGGGGTTACAACGAGAAAATGGTCTTGTACTGCGCATCCGAAAACGCCACGCTGAACTGGCCATCCTTGTCCAGCACGGGGCGCTTGATGATGGACGGGTTTTCCAGCATCAGGTCCAGCGCGCTGGCGGGGTCAACGATGGACGCCTTGCGCTCGTCGGACAGGGCGCGCCAGGTCGTGCCTTTTTTGTTGACCAGCACATCCCACGGCAATTGCGCTAGCCAGGCCTCGACCGTGGCGCGTTCCAGGCCCTGCTTCTTGAAGTCGTGGAAGGTGAAATCGAGTTGCTGCGCGGCCAGCCAGGTGCGGGCCTTTTTGACGGTATCGCAGTTGGGGATACCGTAGAGTGTAATGGTCGTCATGGGTAGGGCTAAGGGGAATGAATGCGGTTCGCTTGATCGCGGCGCTTGCGCCAGGGAAAAATGCGATGGTAGCCGCCATTATACAGTCGATGCGCAGTCGATGCGGCAGTGCAACACAGCCCGGTGATTTCCCCTACACAGGCCGTGGTGGCGCCTTGCCCGACTCCGCCGGACCGAAATGCAGGCCAAGTCGCAAGGCCAGGGCGCGCAGGGCGCCGCTTTCCTGCAGGTGCAGGGCAAGCGCGATGTGGCCGTCGGGGCGCACGAGGTAGGCCGCGTCGCGGCCCAGTCCCGCCAGCTTGGCGGCCACGTTATAGGTGTAGCAATGCACGGGCAGTTTCAGCACGCGCGCTTCGTCCAGCAATTCGGGCGCCGCTTCGCCATAGATGTGCAATTGCCAATCCATGCTGCGCAGGGCGATAAAATTGTCTTGCGTGCCGTCGGAAAACCACGGCAGGCGATCACCGCCGCGCAGGTATTCCGCATGGCCGGCGGACAGGGTGCTGTCTTCGTAGCTGATCTGGATTTGCGACACTGTTTTGAACAGCAGACGGCGCGCCCGCGCGAAGCCCGAGAGGAAGGGCAGCGCATGCGGCACCAGCCAGCGTCGCAGGAATTGCCCGGCCATGCCCTGCGCGACGATGGCCTTGAAGGCGCGATCGGTGGTGTCGACGAGCTTGCGGGCAAACACGATGCGCTCGCTTTCATAGGTGTCGAGCAGGGCGTCGTTGCTCTGGCCCCGCAGCTTTTGCGCCAGTTTCCACGCCAGGTTGACGGCGTCGCCCAGGCCCGTGTTCATGCCCTGGCCGCCCACGGGGCTGTGCAAATGGGCCGCGTCGCCGAGGATGAAGCAACGCCGTTCGCGGAATTGCCCGGCCACCCGGTGATGCACTTTATACGTGGAAAACCAGTTCACGTGTTCGACTTCGATGCCCAGCAAGGTTTGCACCGATTCCCGCACATCGTCGAAGACGGGCGCGGGCGCGCCGTCGGGGCGGTCGGGCAGGATGCCGATCAGGCGCTGCATGCCGCTGGTGCGCACGGGCAGCATCAAGGCAAACGAGTTCGCGCCCAGGTGGGCGTGCAAATCCGTGTTCTTGCCTGCCACTTGCGCGTCGGCCACGTAATACAGGTGGTCGTAGGTGCCGCCAGAGAACTCGAAACCGGCGATCTCGCGCACCTTGCTGCGGGCGCCGTCGCAGCCGCAAATGTAGTTAAACGTGCAATATTGGCGTTCGCCGCCCTTGAGCAGGATGGCTTGCACTTCGCTATCGTCCTGCGTCCACAGGTCCAGCGCGACATTCCATTCCACGTGCACGCCGGCCGCCGCCAGCTTGCTGATCAGAAAACGTTCATGCTCGTCCTGGGGCAGGCTCAGCACGAAAGGGTAGGGACTCAGGCCTTCGCCGATTTCGCCCAGCGCCAGTTTCACCAGCTCCTCGCCACCTTCGTGGATGTGCATGGCATTGATCTTGATGCCCAGGCTGACCAGTTCATCGGCAAAGCCCAGCTGCTGGTAAAACTCCAGCGTGCGCGCATGCACGGCCATGGCCCGCGACGCCTGGCCCGGACCGCTGTTTTTGTCGATGATGCGGCAATCGACGCCATGGCGCGCCAGGCGCAAGGCCAGCATGAGGCCGGTAGGACCGGCGCCGACGATCAGGACGGGAGGAGTATTCATGCCATCCAGTATAGGACAGGATGGGCGATGGCTGCGCGACGATTGAAGTTGCTAGCTGGAAATGAAAATGTCCCGCCGAAGCGGGACATTCAGGGGACTGCGTGCGCTTTGCAGCGACTAATTAAATACCGCGCAGCAGTTCGTTGATGCCCGTTTTCGCGCGGGTTTTTGCATCCACGCGCTTGACGATCACGGCGCAGTACAGCGAGTACTTGCCGTCTTCCGAAGGCAGGTTGCCCGAAACCACGACGGAACCGGCTGGCACGCGGCCGTAGGTGACTTCGCCCGTGGCGCGGTCGTAGATCTTGGTCGATTGGCCGATGTACACGCCCATCGAGATGACCGAGTTTTCTTCGACGATGACGCCTTCGACGATTTCCGAACGGGCGCCGATGAAGCAGTTGTCTTCGATGATGGTCGGGTTCGCTTGCATTGGTTCCAGCACGCCGCCGATGCCGACGCCGCCGGACAGGTGGACGTTCTTGCCGATCTGCGCGCAGGAGCCGACAGTGGCCCAGGTGTCGACCATGGCGCCTTCATCGACGTAGGCGCCGATGTTGACGTAGGACGGCATCAGCACGACGTTTTTGGCGATGAAGCTGCCGCGGCGGGCGACGGCTGGCGGCACCACGCGGAAGCCGCCCTTGGCGAAGTCTTCCTTGGTGTAATTGGCGAACTTGGTCGGGACCTTGTCGTAGAACTGCATCGTGCCGTCGGACGGCAGGACGACGTTGTCTTCCAGGCGGAACGACAGCAGCACGGCTTTCTTGACCCACTGGTTGACAACCCAGTCGCCCGTGGTTTTTTCGGCCACGCGGATGCTGCCGTTATCCAGGCCATTGATGACGTGGGAGACGGCGTCGCGCAGTTCGGCCGTGCCGTTGCCTGGATTGATCTCGGCGCGGTTTTCCCAGGCCTGGTCGATGATGGTTTGCAGTTGTTGGCTCATGATGATGTCTTGTTTATCTAGTTGGTTGATGCGGATGCGGAAAGCTGCTGGCAGAATTTTACTATGCGCAACGCGGCTTCCAGCCCTTCGGCCGTTTCGGCCACGAGGGCCATGCGGATGCGGTTGCGGCCCGGATTGATGCCGTGCGCGTCGCGCGCCAGGTAACTGCCAGGCAATACCGTCACATTATATTCGGCGTACAGGCGTTGCGCGAATTCGGTGTCGGATAGTCCCGTGCGGCTGACGTCGGCCCACAGGTAGAAGCCGGCGTCCGGCAATTGCACGTCCATCACCGATTGCAGCAGCGGCGTGATGGCGTCGAACTTGGCGCGGTACTTGGCGCGATTTTCCTCGACATGGGTTTCGTCGTTCCAGGCCGCGACGGAGGCCGCCTGCACGGCAGGGCTCATGGCGCCGCCGTGGTAGGTTCGGTAAAGCAGGAATTTTTTCAGGACTTCCGCGTCGCCGGCCACAAAGCCCGAGCGCATGCCCGGCACGTTCGAGCGCTTCGACAGGCTGGAAAACACGACCAGGCGCGCATACGGGCGCTCGATGGTGGACAGGCCCAGCATGTGCGCCGCCTGCAGCGCGCCCAGCGGCGGCGTGTCGCCGTGGTAAATCTCGGAATAGCACTCGTCGGCGGCGATGACGAAGTCGTAGCGCTCGGACAGGGCGAACAGGTGTTCCCAGTCCGTCAGGGTGAGCACGGCGCCCGTCGGGTTGCCTGGCGAGCACAGGAACAGCAGCTTGACCTTTTCCCACACGGACGCAGGCACGCTGTCGTAGTCGCAGCCGAAATTGCGCGCCGGGTCGGAATTGACGAAATACGGTTCCGCGCCGGCCAGGTAGGCCGCGCCTTCATAGATCTGGTAAAACGGATTCGGGCTGATCACCAGCGAACCGGCCGACGGATCGATCACCGTTTGCGCCAGCGCAAACAGTGCTTCGCGTGAACCATTCACGGGCAGGATTTGCGTGGCAGGATTGAGCTTGGGGATGCCGTAGCGGCGTTCGAGCCAGCCGGCAATAGCGGTGCGCAAGGCTTCTGAACCGATGGTGGTCGGATAGCTGGCCAGGCCATGGATATTGTCGGTCAATGCCTGCTCGATGAAGGCTGGCGTCGGGTGCTTGGGTTCGCCCATGCCCAGGCTGATGGGCGCATATTCGGGGTTGACCGTTACGCCGGCAAACAGCTGGCGCAGCTTTTCAAAAGGATATGGTTGCAGTTTGGCAAGAAGTGGATTCACGGAGCGGACCAGGGCAAGAGTGGGGTGATAGTGTCGCGTATGGATTGCCAGGCATGGCGCAATGACGCCGGTCAAGCAATCAGCTTAGCCTTTTATTATAGCCGTCCTCGCGCATGGCCTGTGCAAGTGGGCTGTTGTTGGCCGGCACGGCATGCCGTTCCCGGGCCTGGCAAGGTAAAATACGCTATGTCTACCTTACTTCCCACCTTACTTGCTATTGAAACGTCGTCCGAACTCGCCTCCTGCGCCTTGCTGCGCGGCGATGTCGTCCTGTCCCGCGCCTCGTCGGGCGTGCGCACCCATTCCCAGTCCATCTTGCCGATGGTGCAGGAATTGCTGGCCGAGGCTGGCGTGACCCTGGCGGACGTCGATGCCATCGCCTACGGCTCCGGCCCCGGCTCGTTTACGGGCGTGCGCACGGCTTGCGGCATCGCGCAAGGCCTGGCCTACGGCGCCAATCTTCCCGTCGTGCCCGTCGTGACGCTTGATGCCATGGCCCTCGCGTGCCACCAGCAGCATGGCGCGCAACGCATCGTCACTGTGCTCGACGCCCGCATGGGCGAAGTGTACTGGGCGCAATATGATTACCAGGATGGCTTGCAGGCCGTGCTGCCGCCGGCCCTGAGCGCGCCGGCCGGCGTCGCGCCGCAAGGCGACGTTACTGGCTGCGGCAACGGTTTTGCGGCCTATGCCGACGCCCTGGCCGCGCTGCCATGCGCCGCCAGCGCGGACGCGGCCATCATGCCGCATGCCGTGCAAGTGGCGCAGCTGGCGCGCATCGCCTTTGCGGCCGGTCAGTTCGTGACGGCGGCCGAGGCGCAGCCTTTGTACTTGCGCAACAAGATCGCCTACACGAGCGCGGAACGCCTCGACATGCAGGCCGCCAAGGCCGCTGCGGAGTCGGCACAATGAGTGTAGGGGGCCAGGACAAGGACAGCGCTGCAGCTTGGGACTTGCTGCGCCTCGACTATCAGCCGATGGTTGAAGCGGACCTGTTTGAGGTGCTGGCGCTGGAACAGCGCGTGTATCCGCATCCGTGGACGCATGGCAACTTTGTCGACTCCCTCAAGAGCGGCTACCCTGCCTGGGTGCTGCGCGACGTGGATGGCACCTTGCTTGGCTACTTTTTGCTGATGCTGGTTGTCGATGAAGCGCACTTGCTGAACGTGGCCGTCGAGGGCGCCATCCAGGGACAGGGGCTGGGCCGTTTCCTGCTGAACCAGTCCTGCGCCTGCGCGCGCCAGCTGGGCATGGAATCGATGCTGCTGGAAGTGCGCCCGTCGAACGTGCGCGCGCTCGATATTTACCAGCGTTATGGATTTGAACAGATAGGCCGGCGCAAGGGATATTATCCTGCCGCCAATTCGCAACGTGAGGACGCCATCGTGATGCGTTATACCTTATGAGCCGCAGCGCCGTTTTCCTCGATGAAATGGGCGTCGGCCCCCTGTGGCGCCTGCGCCAGGGTGTTGCACCCGAAGCTGTTGACGCCGTCGCCGAGGCTGCCGTGGAGATGGAAGTCGCCGTGGCGCCACCCGTGGCTGAAGCCTTTGACGCCGTGACCACAGAGGTCGCTGAGGTGGTCACCGAGGCGGTCGCCGCAGTCGTCGTCGAGATGGCTGCCGAGGCGAAGGTCGAGGTGAAGGCCGAAGCGCCCGTCGCCGTTGCCGCTGCGCCAGTCCCCGCCGCCGAGCCTGACGACACGGCCTGGTTCGACGATGCGCCGCCACCGCCGCCCGCCAAACAGCTGAGCGACGCAGACATTGCCGCCCTCGACTGGGATGGCTTGACGGCGGTCGTCGCCAAGTGCGCGCGCTGCGACTTGTGCAAGACGCGCAAGGGCGTCGTCATGGGTCGCGGCGACCGCCAGGGCGATTGGCTGATGCTGGCCAGCAGCCCCGCGCGCGCGGAAGAACGGGAAGGGCGCGCCTTGCCGGGCGAACAGGGAAAATTGCTCGACAATATGCTGAAAGCCATCGAGGTTGACGCGGGCAGCGATGTGTACATCACGCACTTGCTGAAATGCCGTCCGCTCGACGAGGCCGGGCAGGAACGTCTGCCGACAGAGGCCGAGTCCGCCGCCTGCCGCCCGTACTTCGACCGCGAACTGGCTCTGCTGCAACCGCGCACCATCGTCACCCTCGGTTCCATGGCCGCCGCCGGCATCAATCCCGGCGAAAAACCCGTGCGCGGCAAGGTGCGCCAGCTGGGCAATGCGTCCGTCGTGGCCACCTTTCATCCGGAAATGTTGCTGCAGGACGAGACGGGCAAGGCCAAGGCCCGTGCCTGGGCCGACCTGTGCCTGGCGAAAAGCACGCACGGTGGTTGACACGGCCGTCGGCAGCTTCCAGGCCTGTTTCGAGCGCCGCTGGGGCCATCTGACGCACCCCCGCGTGCGTGCGCTGGCCTGGCTGCTCGACTCGCCCGACTTGCTGGATCCGTCCAGTCCCCACTGGGGCGGGCGCATCGCCAGCCTCGTGCCCGTGACGCCTGCCGTGGCGGCGTGGCTGGGCGCGCTGCAGGATGATCCGTCGCCGCTCGATGCGGCGCTGGGGCCGAAATTCTATTCCCGCCTGGGCCTGTACGCTGAAAAGCTGCTGGCCTTTTATTTTGAGCAGCATGGACTGCTGCAAGCGCATGGCTTGCAAGTGCAGGTCAACCGCAACGACACGGTGGGTGAGTTCGATTTCCTGCTGCGTGACGGGAGTGAGCTGCTGCACTGGGAATTCGCCACCAAGTTCTACCTGCTCGAAGGCGCGCCCGATCCTGGCGTGTTCAATCACTTGATCGGTCCGAACCTGGCCGATACCCTGGGCTTGAAGATGCGCAAGATTCTCGACAAGCAACTGGCCTTGTCCCGCCATCCGGCCGCGCGAACCCTGCTGGCGCACCCCGTGCGCGCGGCGCAGGCGCTCGTCAAGGGCTGGTTGTTCTATGCGCCAGGCGCCACGCCCGCCATGGACGGTATTTCCCAGGAACATGGACACGGCTTCTGGTGCACGCCAACGCAATTGCCGCAGCAGCGTTACGTCGTGCTGCCCCGCTTGCAATGGCTGGCACCGTTCAAGGGGCGCGACGTGGAAGTGCTGGACGTCGATGCCTTGCGCGCGCAATTGTTTGATCTGGCGCAACCGGTGCTGGTGGCAGCGGTGGACAATGTCGAAGGCTGGGAAGTGGAGCGCACGCGCGGTTTTGTCGTGCCCCATGACTGGACGGAGCAAGCCGCCGCGCGGCGGATAACAGGCTCTCTACCTGCGTAGGTCGCGTAGTCGGATTAGCGCATAGCGCGTAATCCGACACCACCCTAATTAATGTTTCTGCTCGCCGATCAAGGAAAGATTGTCATGCTCAGCCTGGTTCAGCTTGTGCTTGCGCATGATCATGTACATGGTGCCGGCAACGAACAGGCCGAACAGGGTGATGATGATGTTCAGCGGCAGGTGCAAGCGGATCATGATCGAATACACTGCCAGCATGGTCAGAATCGACAGGTTCTCATTGAAGTTCTGCACGGCGATGGAATGGCCTGCGCTCATCAGCACGTGGCCGCGGTGTTGCAGCAGGGCATTCATTGGCACGACGAAGAAGCCGGACAGGGCGCCGATCAGTATCAGCAGCGGGTAGGCGATCCACACGGAATGTACTTGCGTCATCATCATGACGATCACGCCCATGGCGATACCGAGCGGAATGACGGTCAGCGATTTGCGCAGCGGAATGAAGCGGGCCGACAGCACGGCGCCGGCGGCCACGCCGATGGCCACCACGCCCACCAGGCTGGTTGCCTTGTCGAACGGCATGTTCAGCGATTGTTTGGCCCATTCCAGCACGATCAGCTGCAAGGTGGCGCCAGCGCCCCAAAACAGGGTTGTCACGGCCAGGGTGATCTGGCCCAGCTTGTCTTTCCACAGGATGGAATAGCAATTGGCAAAATCGGTAATCAGTTTGATAGGATTGCGTTCCTGGTGCGGATACACGCAGCCCGTATCTGGAATCTTCAGGTTGGCCAGCGTCGCCAGCGCATAAATGCCCACTACCACGCACAAGGCCGCTTCCGTCTTGCTGGTGATGCCCGTATCGATCAGGGGAATGTCGATGGACAGCAGCATATCGGACACGTGGCCGCTGACGAGCGCGCCACCCATGACGGTGCCGAGGATGATGGAGGTGACGGTCAAGCCTTCGATCCAGCCATTCGCCGCCACCAGCTTTTCCGGCGGCAGCAGTTCCGTCAGGATGCCGTACTTGGCGGGCGAGTACACGGCCGCGCCAAAACCGACGACGGCGTAGGCCAGTAGTGGATGCACATGGAAAAAGACGAGGGCGCAGCCGAAGATCTTGACCATGTTGGCGATGAACATGACCTTGCCTTTCGGCAATGCATCCGCGAAGGCGCCGACAAAAGCGGCCAACAGCACGTAAAACAGCACGAACGACAGTTTAAGCAGCGGCGTGATCCACGCCGGGGATTTCATGGACACCAATAAATCGACGGCGACAAAAAAGAGGGCGTTATCTGCCAGCGAGGAAAAGAACTGCGCCGCCATGATGGTATAAAAACCACGATTCATTCTGGATTGCCTGAAATCATATCTGGCTTGCTTTATACCACGAAAAAACGGCAAACCCCAAGTTTGGGAGGGGCTGCTTTGCATCCGCTTGCCTAAGGTCGGCTTAATTTTTCTGCCGTAGAAAAATACACATACATGTGAGCATTTTGTAAATGATGTCCGATGCGCACGACCTGCGGTGCCTGCCATGTCCTCGTACGGCCCATCCGGTAAAATACGGCTTTCCCACTTGCCGTGTGTCACGCTTATGCCCAGGCCCCTCATCGCCACCATCCATCTCGATGCCATGCAACACAATCTGGCGCGCGCCCGTGCCGGCGCCCGCAGCGCCAACGTGTGGGCCGTCGTCAAGGCGAATGCCTACGGCCACGGCCTGGAGCGGGCCATGCGGGGCTTTGCCGAGGCCGATGGCCTGGCGCTGGTCGAGGTCGATTATGCCGTGCGCTTGCGCGAGCTGGGCTGGACCAAGCCCATCTTGTTGTTGGAAGGTTTTTTCGACGCCAGCGATTTGCCCGTCATGGCGCAATATGGCTTGAACGGCAGCGTGCATTGCGAAGAGCAGATCGACATGCTGGCAGCGGCGCGCTTGCCGCACGCCATCGACGTGCACCTGAAGATGAACACGGGCATGAACCGCCTGGGTTTCACGCCGCAAGCCGTGGCGAGTGCCTATGCGCGCTTGCGCGCCATGCCGCACGTCGGCACGATCACCCTGATGACGCATTTCGCCAATGCGGACGAGGCGGCGCCCACGCGTTTGCCCCTGGAACAGCAGATGCTGCGTTTTGAGGCGGGCGCGGCGAGCATTGGTGCTGCCTTGCCGCGCAGCCTGTGCAATTCTGCCGGCGTGCTGATGCACCAGCTCGACAGCGATTGGGTGCGCCCCGGCATCATGCTGTATGGCGGCACGCCCAGCGGCGCTCCCGGCGGGACGTCCGCGCAAGCGTTCGGCTTGCTGCCTACCATGACCTTGCGCAGCAGCATCATCGGCATCCAGGACATCGCCGCCGGCGAAGTGGTGGGCTACGGCAGCCGCTACGAAGCGGCCGGCAATATCAAGGTGGGCGTAGTTGCCTGCGGCTATGCGGACGGTTATCCGCGCCACGCGCCCGAAGGCACGCCCGTGCTCGTCGACGGCGTGCGCACAGGCCTCATCGGCAGGGTGTCGATGGACATGCTGATGGTCGATCTGACGCACGTGCCGGGCGCAAAAGTCGGCAGTGCCGTCACCCTGTGGGGCCAGGGCATGCCGATCGACGAGGTGGCCCTGGCCGCCGGCACCATCGGCTATGAGCTGATGTGCGCACTGGCGCCCCGCGTTCCGGTGATCGAGGCGTGACCTTGCAGCCTTGTTTGTATATACTGTATATATAAACAGCAGTTTCACCTTACCCGGGCAAAGTACACCATGGCAAAAGTCAAGACCATCTACACCTGCAGCGATTGCGGCGCCATCAGTAATAAATGGATGGGGCAATGCACCTCGTGCAACCAGTGGAACACCATGGTGGAAACCCTGCCCGAGACGGGCGGCAACAACCGCTATTCGAATCCGCAGCACATGTCGCTGGCGCAGACGGCGCCCGTGCTGTCGCTCGACGATATCGACGCCATCGACGTGCCCCGCTTCGGCACGGGCATCGAGGAATTCGACCGCGTGCTGGGCGGCGGCATGGTGGCCGGCGGCGTCGTGCTGATCGGCGGCGACCCCGGCATCGGCAAGTCGACCCTGCTGCTGCAGGCGCTGGCGAACATGTCGCACCACAAGCGCGTGCTGTACGTCAGTGGCGAGGAATCGGGCGCGCAGATCGCCCTGCGCGCCAAGCGCCTCGTCATCGACGCCAAGGAACTCAAATTACAGGCCGAGATCCAGCTGGAAAAGATCCTGTCCACCTTGAACGACCTGAAACCGGAAGTGGTGGTCATCGACTCGATCCAGACCGTGTATTCGGACGCGCTCAGCTCGGCGCCCGGTTCCGTGGCGCAAGTGCGCGAGTGCGCGGCCCAGCTCACGCGCGCGGCCAAGCAGACGGGCGTGACTATCATTCTGGTGGGCCATGTGACGAAAGAGGGCGCGCTGGCCGGTCCCCGCGTGCTCGAGCACATCGTCGATACGGTGCTGTATTTCGAGGGCGACGCCCATTCCAGCTTCCGCCTCGTGCGCGCCATCAAGAACCGTTTTGGCGCCGTCAACGAGCTGGGCGTGTTCGCCATGACGGAAAAGGGCTTGAAAGGGGTGTCGAACCCGTCGGCCCTGTTCCTGTCGCAGCACGACAACCAGGTGCCCGGTTCCTGCGTGATGGTGACGCAGGAAGGCACGCGCCCCTTGCTGGTGGAAATCCAGGCCCTCGTCGATACGAGCCACTTGCCCAATGCGCGCCGGCTGTCCGTCGGCCTGGAACAAAACCGTCTGGCCATGCTGCTGGCCGTGGCGCACCGCCATGCGGGCATCGCGGCCTTCGACCAGGATGTATTCATCAACGCGGTGGGCGGCGTGAAGATCACGGAACCGGCGGCCGACCTGGCCGTGTTGCTGGCGATTAACTCGTCGATGCGCAACAAGCCCTTGCCGCGGGGATTGGTCGTGTTTGGCGAAGTGGGGCTGGCGGGCGAAATCCGTCCCGCGCCACGGGGCCAGGAGCGCTTGCGCGAAGCGGCCAAGCTGGGCTTTACCCTGGCCGTGGTGCCCAAGTCCAATTTGCCGAAACAGGTTATCGAGGGCCTCAAGGTCATCGGCGTCGAACGCATCGATGAAGCGTTCAATAAGCTCCGTGACCTGGAGTAATAGTTGGTATGGTTTAAATGCCAAGCTTGAGACAAGTCAAACAAAATTTCCATTTGGAACTATAATATTTGTCCGATGAGTTCGCATGGCGAATTCGTATCGACAATGCATAGAGAGAAGCGGAATACAGTGTCAGTAGAGCAAAGGCAGGGCGCACGCAAGATATTGCGTGCCAAGGCAATGTTGGTAATGGATGGTGCGGGCCCAGTGGCGGCACGTACCCTTGATGTAGGGCCGGGCGGCATGGCGGCCGTCATCGCTGAGCCGGTGCCGACAGGCAAGCAGGGCAAGGTGCTGTTCGAGCTGTTTTACGATGGCGCGGCGCACATCATCGAGGCGCGCGTGTCCGTCTCGCACTGCATTTTCAGCAGTGCCGGTTTCAAGGTGGGACTCACTTTCCTGCAACTGGACATGGCTGTCAGTAGCGCCATTTCGAAATTCATGCGCTGAGGCATGCCCGCGATAAGCGGCAAGTGAAACGCGCTAGAATGGTGCATATAGGTTTGCAGTCAGGAAAAACTTGTTCTGTTCGCTGTTTTGATATTCCGGTAATACTGCATAATTATCAACCAGAAGAGGGACGCCGCCGCGCCACGCGCGCCTGCCGTCCGTTTCTTGCGCAGCACGGTCAGGACCTGAACCGTGTGTCATGACCTTACACCCGACGGGAACGCCTACCATGTTTAATTCGACCATCAACAGCAGGGCTTACACCAACAACACGCAGCAGACGACGCAGGGCAATATCTCGGCTGATGTGTATGCGAAGGTGGAGCGGCAGATGCAGTCGCAGAACACGGGCGTCGTCAAGCTCAACGCCAGCCTGGCGCGCGACCAGGCTAAGTTCTCCGGCCTGGGCCAGCTGCAATCGGCGCTGGCGAAATTCCAGACCGTGGCCAAGAACATGGCCGGCAGCGGCCTGGCCACGTCGGCCACGTCGAGCGCCAAGGATGTGCTGAGCGCCACCACCACCGACAAGGCCGCCAGCGGCAGCCATGAGCTGAACGTCAAGCAGCTGGCGCAGGGGCAGACCCTGCTCAGCGGCGCGCAGAAATCCTCGAGCGCGCCGATCGGCACTGGGGCGCCCGCGCTGGTCAAGATCGAAGTGGGCACGGCCGACGGCAAGCAATTCACGCCCGGCAGCGGCAAGATCATCTCGCTCACGATAGACAGCAGCAACAATAGCCTCGACGGCATCGCCGCCGCGCTCAAGCAGCAGGGCATCGACGCCAGCGTGGTCAAAGGCCCCGATGGCTATTCGCTGGCGCTGAACGGCAAGAGCGGCGCCGACAGCAGCATGCGCATCAGTGTGTCCGGCGATGCGGCCGTCAGCAATCTGCTCAGCTATGCGCCCGGCGCCGGCAAGGGCATGCAGCAAACGGCTGCCGCGCAGGATGCGCTGCTGACCGTCGACGGCAAGGAGATCAAGAGCGCCACGAATACCTTGACGACGGCTGTCGAGGGCGCCACCATCGAATTGAAGAAAAAGGGTGTGACCGACCTCGTCATCGCCAAGGACAGCAGCCAGATCGCGACCAACGTGGCCAGCTTCGTCACGGCCTACAATGAACTCAACAGCAAGCTGCAGAGCCTGCAGCAGGGCGATTTGAAGTCCGATACGGCCCTGGGCCAGGTGCGCTCGCAGATGGAGCAAGTGTTGCGCACGGCCAGCACGGGCGTGCCATCGTCCGTACTGGGCAGCGCCGGCGTGACCCTGGGCAAAAGCGGCGAACTGGTGCTGGACGACAAAAAACTCAAGGCCGCCATTGCGGCCGATCCGGACGCCGTCAGCAAGCTGTTTACGAATAACGGCAAGGGCGTGGCGGACCAGTTCTCCAGCAAGATCGGCGAGCTGACGGGCGAAACGAGCATCATCCGCAAGGAAGTGCAGACGGTGGGCAAGGACATCACCACCCTGACCAACAAGAAAGCCGTGCTGGCCAAGGCGCTGACGGCACAGGCGCAGGCGCTGGTCAAAGCCTATTCGGCCCAGGAACAGATGGGAACGAACTCGGCCTTGCCGGGTTATACCGGCAAGAACTCTTTATTCGACTTCATGGCTTAAGAGCGTTCGCCCTGGGCAAAGAAGGCTGACGGCGAACTGCCGAAAGTCTTCTTGAACATGGCGGAAAACGCCGACTGGCTGGCATAACCCAGTTCTTCGGCCACCTGCGACAGCGGCACGCCGCGCGCGATCAGTGGCGCCGCGTGCGCCAGGCGCACTTGCTGGCGCCACTGGCCGAAACTCATGCCCAACTCCCGTTCGAACAGCCGCGCCAGGGTACGCTCCGAGGCGCCGACCAGCTGCGCCCAGTGTTCCAGGGTCTGGTTCAAACCCGGTTTCTCGATCAGGCTGTCGCACAGGGTCTTCAGACGCTTGTCGCTGGGCAAGGGGACGCGGATGGGGCGCGTGGCCGAGCGTTTCAATTCATCGAGGATCAGTTCGGCCAGCAGCGCCTCGCGCGCCGGTTCCTGTCCCGGGTCCAGCTGTTCCAGCGCCATGATCAGCTGGCGCAGCAGATTCGACACTTCCAGCACCTTGCAGTCGCTGCCCGCGAACGGCGCGCGCGCGGCATGGATGCACAGGGGGCGCAAGCGGGTTTTTTCCAGTATCGTGACGGCATGCTCCACGTTGGGCGCGATCCAGATGGCGCGCATGGGCGGCAGCACCCAGCTGCTGTTGTTGGCGGTGATGCGCAGCACGCCTTCGAGCGCCATCGTGACCTGGCCCCAGGGATGGCTGTGCGGCGAAAGAAATTCATCGGGTTGCAGGTCGCGCGCGACCATGGTCACGGGGATGGTCGCGCTGGGCGCTTCCCGTGGCGGACACATGCGGGTATGGTGGAGGATAGGTACACCCATCAGCTTGGCCTTAATTCGATAAATTATGTCGTCCTGTCGGAAAACAGGCGATGGTATTTTGCATACACTTGAGCTTCACCAGTATAAGACAGGGTATGACATGATAACAACTCACTCGGCATCCGAACTTCCTACCTTGCGCAGCGATGCGCGCGTCATCGCCCTGGTGGGGCTGGCGCATGGCGTGTCGCACTTCTACCACCTGATTCTCGCGGCCCTGTTCGTCTGGCTGAAGCCCGCCTTCGACCTGTCGTATGCAGAGCTGGGCTTGCTGATGACGGTGTTTTTCATCATCTCGGGCGTGGGGCAGGCGCTGGCCGGCTTTGTCGTCGACCGCTTCGGCGCCCGCGCCGTGTTGTTTTCCGGTATTTTCTTGCTGGGCGTGTCGGCGCTGGCCCTGTCCACCGCGCACAGCTATGCGGCGCTGATGCTGGGCGCCATGCTGGCCGGCATGGGCAACAGCGTGTTCCATCCGGCCGACTACACCATCCTCAACCAGCGCGTCTCGGCGGCCCGCGTGGCCTACGGCTTTTCCGTGCATGGCATCAGCGGCAATATCGGCTGGGCCCTGGCGCCGCTGTTCATGACGTACGTTGCCACCCATTATGACTGGCGGATCGCGCTGCAATGCGCGGCCGTGCTGCCGTTCGGCGTGCTGCTGATCCTGTTCCTTAACCGCCACGCCATCCGTCCCGAGCCGGTCGAGAAGGCCGCGCCGGGCCAGGCCGCCAGCGGCGAAGGCGCGCTGGACTTTCTGCGCCTGCCCGCCGTGTGGATGTGCTTTGCCTTTTTCTTCATTACGGCCATTGCCCTGGGCGGCATCCAGAGCTTTGCCAGCGTGGCCCTCGTCAAGCTGTACGGCATGAGCCTGGCGCTGGCCACCAGCGCCTACACGGCCTATATGCTGGCCTCGGCCGTGGGCATGCTGGCCGGCGGCGTGGTGGGCGCGCGCAGCAAGCAGCCGGACCGCAACGTGGCGATCGCCTTTTCCGCCGCCGCGCTGCTGGCCGTGCTGCTGTCCATGGCCGTCGTACCGGCCTGGGGCGCGGTGGTGCTGATGGGCGCCATCGGCTTGACGTCCGGCGTGGCGGGGCCATCGCGCGACCTGATGATACGCGCGGCGGCGCCGAAGAATGCCACCGGGCGCGTGTATGGCGTCGTGTATTCGGGCCTCGACAGCGGCCTGGCCGTCGGCCCCCTGTTCTTTGGCGCGCTGATGGATGGCGACCATCCGGCCCTCTTGTTCGTGTTCATCGGCCTGTTCCAGGCGCTGGCGATTGCCACGGCCGTGGGCGTGGGCGGCAAAACACGTGCCGCGGCGCTGCAAAAGGCCTAGAATCGTTGCCATCTGCCACGAAAGGAATCCCCATGACCTTTGCCACCACCGACCTGTGCGACGACTATGCGGCCATGCTCGACGACGGCACCCTGGCCGTGCTGCCGCCCGTGTACCGCGCTTTCGGCCAGCGCGTGCGTTTCAGCGGGCCCGCCACCACCTTGCAGGTGTTCGAGGACAACGCCCTCGTGCGCAGCACCCTGGAAACGCCGGGCCAGGGCCACGTGCTGGTGATCGATGGCGGCGGCAGCCTGCGCCGCGCGCTGGTGGGCGGCCAGCTGGGCGTGCTGGCCGAAAGCAATGGCTGGGCCGGCATCGTCGTCGATGGCTGCATCCGCGACAGCGAGGAAATCAATGTCTGCCAGATCGGCGTGCGCGCCCTGGCCACGCATCCGCGCAAGAGCAACAAGACGGGCGCCGGCCAGCGCGACGTGCGCGTGCAGATCAGCGGCGTGGCCGTGCATCCGGGCGACTGGATCTACGCCGATGCGGACGGCATTCTGGTGGCGCGCCAGGAACTCGATTGATGGCGCACCGAAAACGTTACAAATTATCCACATTAAATATATTTTTGCAAAGTTCTATGATTTTTGTCATGGCTGGGATATGATTTCACTTAAGGAAACTTTAATGCCTATAAGGCAAGGAAATCACATCATGAAAATCGCCACCATCGCAGCAGTTGTCGCCCTGTTCGCCGCCGGCTCCGCCAGCGCCAGCCCCGTCAACCTGATCACGAATGGCGATTTTGAATCGGTCGCTCCCGGCTATACTTTTTCCAGCGGCTTTCATGTTGTCAATGGCGGCTCCTCGGCCATCGGCGGCTGGACGGTGGGCGCTTCCTCGGTCGACCTGATCCGCAACGCGTATAACGCCATCGACGGCTACAGCATCGACATGCTGGGCACGCCTGGTCCGGGTTTCCTGTCGCAAAGTTTCAATGTCGTTGCCGGCCAGACGTACAACCTGAGCTTTGACATGGCGCGCAATTCCGGCGGCCCTGCCGGCCAGGGCATGGCCGTCAATTTCGGTGGCGTGGCAGGCAATTTCTACTCGACGGCTGCCGCCTCGAACACCTTGTACAGCAACACCTTGAGCTTCACGGCCGCTTCCACCGGCCTGGCGACCCTGTCGTTTGCCAGCGCCGCCCAGGCCGGCACGCCGTTCGACAATTACTCGGGCGCCGTGATCGACAACGTGGCCGTGATGGCCGCCGTACCGGAACCGGAAACCTACGCCATGCTGCTGGCCGGCCTGGGCCTGATGGCTTTCCTGCGCCGCCGCAAGGCCGCCAAGTAAGCCTGATTTTGTCCGAGATCAAACCGCCTGCTGCCATGCACAGGCGGTTTTTTTACGTCAAGGGTCTTGCGCGTAGCCGTCCACCTGCACCGTAAAGCGCTCGATCTGCGGCCAGGCGTCGCGCGTCCTGACCAAGGTTTCGCCCGTGGCCATGAGCAACACATAGCCGTAGCCCGTGCGGCGGTCGCGCCAGGAATGGGGTGTACTGTCCCAGGCGCAGCAATAGCGCTTGAGCTTGGGCAAACCGTAAGTGCGCCGCAGATACGCTTCCGCCTGTTGCGCATGCTTGCCATCGACTGCGTAGCGGGCTTCGAACGGCTGGTCCTGGCGTTCCCTGTTTTGCTGGCAACCCTGGTAGACGAGATAGGCGGGCTTCTTGCCCAGCCGGGACAGGAAGTCGCCGCAGGCCAGCCCGGCGCCCTGTGCGCCGCCCGCGCCCAGCAGGAATAGCCACGGCAGCAGTGTAGTGAGCTTACTGACTTGCATCGGCATCTCCGCGCAAGGGACACGCGGCCGCTGCCGGCCCCATGCGCAGCACCAGTTCCCCGCGCAACTGCGTCAAACCCGCGATGCGCGCATCGATTTCGCCCAGCTTGCGCGCCAGCGCCGCGCGCAGCAGTTCCGCCGTGGCGGGATCGCCGGCACTGGCCAGTAGCGGCATGTCGGCCTCGATTTCCGCCAGGGTAAAGCCCAGCTGCTGCGCCGCGCGCAGGTAGCGCAGCCAGTCTGCCGCCTCGGGCGGGTAGTCGCGGTAGCCGTTCGCGCCGCGCCGCGCGCGCAGCAAGCCCCGCTTTTCATAAAAGCGCAGGGTATCGCGGCTCAAGCCCGTCGCCTGCGCCATCTCGCCGATCTGCATGGTGATTTTTCTTTCATAAAATGCTTGACCATGGAGTGTACTCCAAGCTCGATCATGGGCGCTTTCCATCGACAGGAGTTCCCATGTTGTCCGTTTCTGCTTTCCGCCGCGTGGTGCGCGCCAGCGCCATTTATGATGTGCTCATGACGGCCCCGTTTGCCACGCCGTGGACGTTTTTGCTGCTGCACGATCACTTGAGCGCCCTTAACGTGAGCCTGGGCGGCCTGCCGCTGCCCGTCTTCGGACCATTTCATCTGCTCATCAGCAGCTTGTTCGGCAGCGTGGTGATGGTCTGGTCCGTGCTGCGCATGCTGGATCCGCAGCCGCGCTTCGGCCGCTATGACGCGGCAGCGCGCTACCTGTTTTCCACCTGGATGGCGTGGGCGCTGTTCACGACGGGCCAGCCGCTGTTGTGGCTGTTCTTCGTGCCGGAACTGGCCTGGGGCCTTGCGCAAAGCTTTCCATTGCGCCGCAGCGAAGGCGCGCCGGCAGGACGCGCGCACGAATCGTTGTTGAGATGACGATAACGAAATGCAATAATGGCCGTGCTTTACAGCAATAAACGACTATTAAAGGAATGACTATGCAGCAGGATGCCGCAGGAAAAAACATGGCGTTGCTCGATCCGGTGGTGGCGCCGCGCATCGCGGTGACGCGCCTGGTGACGGGCCTGCTGCAAGGCTTGCTGCTGTACTGGCTGTACAGCACGGCGCAAGACAAGGCGTGGCCCGCCACGGAAGCCTATCTGCTGGCGCCGCTGATGCTGATCAGTTTGCTGCTGCCCATCCTGCTGGTCTCCAGCCTAGGCCACATGTCGGTCAAGCGCATCGGCCTGTGGATGGCGGGCGCGGCCGTCGTGATGGCCGTGCTGGCCTGGCACGACGTGGCGCGCGGCGCCGAGCACGTGATCTGGGGCAACTACAAACCGGGCGCGCCGCTGCGCGTCATTTCCGCCCAGCTGTTCGGTTTTTGCGTCGTGGGTTTTTATATCGCCCATGCGCTGGTGCTGGCCAGCGCCCAGGATGGCCAGCGCATCGCCCGCTACCCGACCTATTTTGAAATCGCCTGGAAGCTCGGCATCCAGCTGCTGTTTTCCCTGCTGTTCGTGCTGGGCCTGTGGCTGGTGCTGTGGCTGGGCGGGCAGCTGTTCCTGCTCATCAAGTTGAGTTTCCTGAAAAAACTGCTGGGCCAGGCCTGGTTCGTGATTCCCGTCATTTGCTTCGCGTTTTCGTTCGCCATCCACATCACGGATGTGCGCCCCTCCATCGTGCGCGGCATCCGCACCTTGCTGCTGGTGCTGCTGTCGTGGCTGATGCCGATCGCCGCCGTGCTCGTCTCAGGCTTCCTGCTGACCTTGCCCTTCATCGGCTTCGAGCGCCTGTGGGCCACGCGACATGCGGCGTCCGTGCTGCTGGGCATGGCCGGCGTGCTGGTGGTACTGATCAATGCGGCCTTCCAGAATGGCGAAGTGGGCCATGGCGTGGCGCGCGGCATCCGCCTCGGCACGCGCCTGGCCTGTCTGCTGCTGCCGTGGGTGGTGGGCATCGCCATCTATGCGCTGACCCTGCGCGTGATGTCGCATGGCTGGACCTCGGACCGCCTGATCGCTGCCGCCTGCTTGTTGATCGCCACCTGCTACGCCGCCGGCTATGCGTGGGCGGCCAGCAAGTATGGCGACTGGCTGCACCTGATCTCCAACGTCAACGTGGCCACCGCCTTTGTTACCCTGCTGGTGCTGTTCGCCCTGTTCTCGCCGCTGGCGGACCCGGCGCGCATTTCCGTGGCCAGCCAGATGGCGCGCCTAGACAGCGGCAAGATAGGCGTGGACAAGTTCGATTTCGAATACCTGCGCTTCCAGGGTGCCCGCTACGGCCAGGCGGCCTTGCAGGAACTCAAGACGCGCACAACGGGTCCGGACGCGGCCGTCGTGCGGGCCCGCGCCGACGCCATGCTCAAGCGCCAGAATCGCCTCGACGAGACGGGCGCGCTGAGCGACGTGTCGATCAACCTGACCCTGCGCCCGGCCACGGCGAAACTGCCGGAGAGTTTCCTGCGCCAGGACTGGACGCAAGTGGGCCCGGCCTGGCGCTTGCCCGCCTGCCTGAAGCGGGCAGGGCAGCAGTGCGACGCGTATCTGCTCGATTTCGACGACGATGGCAAGCAGGACGTGCTGCTGATCAGCAATGACCCGCGCGCCTCGTCGGTCTTGCTGGCTGAAAAGGAAGACGGCAGCTGGACCGCGCGCGGACAAATCCCCACCGATGCCCTGCGCTGCAAGCCCCTGCGCGAGAAACTGCAGGCAGGCGAGTTCCAGTTGGTGCCGCCGAAAGTGCGCGAGCTGGAAGTCGACGGCCAGCGTGTACCGATGACCCTATATACGCCAGAGGACGAGGTCAGCTGCCCGGATGAGACGGTGCCGGGCCCGTAAGTGGCACGAAGAGGGCTTGCAGCGCCGGACAGAACCTCTTGCTTGCGCCGAAGGCGGTAACTTCGTGCGCTGAATTATTCCGTTTGTGCGGTATCGGCCAAGAGCGGGCTTTCACGGCTAATATCCATTATGAGGTTGAATGTATGCATCGATACGTGTTCATTACGAGTTGCCTGCTGTGGCTGGGAGGGTGCTATACCGTGAACAATGAACGGTTTGCTACTGACGTCCATAAGCTTCTCGAACCTGGATTCGATATGGCAAGTGCAACAAAAACCCTTGAGGCTAATGGATTTGCCTGTGACCCAGTCGATATGGCACCGTCGACCACTTGCATGAAGAGACGTCAAAATATTCTCACTTACACGTGTATCGAGCGGGTCAACCTGATGCCTGCCAGCAAACAGCCCAAGGTGGTACGAGTCGATATACCGCAAATCGTCTGTGCAGGGCTCTACTATCGGTAGCACGCCAAATTCCGCAAAGGGGCGTAACCTGCCAACGGCGGCAACCGGCCAGAGGCTGCCACTGAAGCACAGGAAATGTCATGTCCATTGCAAGAAAAGGAAGCCGCCGGATTATTGTCGATTCTTTACCATATCGATGGTCGGTCAGCCTACCTGCCTATACACAGGCCATGGGGGAAACGAATCTGTCTTTCGCAGTTGAATCTGAAAGCGGTGGCCGAACCACCCTTCTGGTGAGAACAGATATCGCACGTCCGGATATTTGGCTGGGTAATTTTACGCGTGCCATTACGCCCTCAGTCGTGGAGCGCGCTATTCGACAGGCATTGATGAAGGGGGGGGTATCCCAGCCAATGTGGAAGCTCCTTCGAAATGACAATTCGACTCGCTTGAGCCCACTGGCAATCCGCCAGTTGCGTTGTGCGCCTGCGGTGGACGCTGAAGTCCGTTATCAACATTGACCATGCCCTTCGGCGCCGTCGGCCGCAACCGGACAGACACAGCGCTTTCCAGATGGTTGTCCGCGCGGGGGCGGCCTGTATCGCCGCTGTAGCAGTCGTTCGACTGATACAGCATGTGCTTGTATTGGGCGCCTTGTGCCTTGTCCCCGCTGTGCCGCGCTTCTAGACTGGGGACTTCTCCACGCTGCGACTGCCTGCCATGACCGAACTCCTGCCCCTGATGAGCTATTGCTTTGTGATGTCCGCCACGCCCGGGCCGAACAACGTCATGCTGGCCACCACCGGCGCCAATTTCGGCTATCGCGGTGCGCTGCCGGTGATCCTCGGCATCCAGGTCGGCATCTTCGTGCAGACCATGCTCATGTGCGTGGGGCTGGGCAGCGTGTTCGTCGCGTACCCGATGGCGCAGCAGGTGCTGCGGATCGCGGGCGCGCTGTACCTGATGTTTTTGGCCTGGAAGCTTGCCGGCGCTTCGGTGGCGGGGGCCGGCGCACCGAAGGCCGTGTCGTTTGCGCAGGCGGCGCTGTTTCAGGCGCTGAACCCGAAGAGCTGGCTCAAGGCGATCACCATGGCGTCCGTCTTCATGCCTGCGCAGGGCAATATGCTCGCCAGCGCGCTGCTCGTGTCCCTGATCGGCACCGTGGTGGGCATGCCGTGCAACGCCATGTGGGCGCTGTTCGGCGTCTCGATCCGCAGCGTGCTGAAAGCGCCCCGCAACCAGCGCATATTCAATTTGACGATGGGCGCCATCCTGCTGGTCCTCGCCCTGACGTTTTTACGCTAGACTGCCACCCATGTTCGCCATCGACCGCTCCTCGCCCATCGCCCTGTTCAAGCAGATCGAGGCCGCATTGCGCCAGCAGATCGCGCAACGCGTCCTGCCTGGCGGGACGAGGCTGCCGTCGATCCGCCAGCTCGCCACGCAACTTGCGGTGAGCACCAACACCGTGGTGGTGGCGTATGACAGGCTGGTGGCCGCAGGCGTCATCGATACGCACGGCACGACGGGCTTCTTCGTCTGCGCCCCCGCTGACGCCAGCCGCGCCATCCCCGACGAGGTGGCGCTGGAAGCGGGCCAGGAGCAGGAACCGGTCTGGCTGAGCCAGCAAGTGAACGACCAGCGGCCGGGCGTGCTGCTGGCCAGCAGCGGCGCCTTGCCGCCCACGTGGCTGCAGGATGCGCTGCCGGCGGCCGCCGTGCAACGTGGCCTGGCGCGCAGCGCGGCCGGCATGGCTTCGCGCTGTCCGCCGCAAGGGCTGGCCGAACTGCGCGAGCAGATTGCGCTGCTGTTGCGCGGCATCGGCATCGCCGCGGATGCCAGCCACATCCTCACCACTTTCGGCGGCACCCATGCCATCGATCTGATCTGCCGCACGTTTCTGCAGCCCGGCGATACGGTGCTGGTGGAAGACCCCGGATACTTCCTGATGTTCGGCAGGCTGCGCCAGGATGGCGTGCGCCTGGTGCCCATCAAGCGCCGTCCCGATGGCCTCGACCTGGACGAACTGGAAGCGGCCTGCCGCGCGCACCGTCCGCGCCTGCTGTTCGTGCAGACGGCTTTGCACAATCCCACCGGGTGGAGCAGCAGCGCCGCCAACCTGCACAAGGTGCTGATCATGGCGCAGCAATATGGCTTCCTGATCGCCGAAGACGACGTGCACGGCCATTTCCAGCCGGGTCACAGCACGCGGCTGGCGTCGTTGTCCGGACTGGACGGCGTGATCTATTACTCGAGCCTGTGCAAGGCGCTGAGCCCGGCCCTGCGCATGGGCTACCTGGCCGCGGCACCCACCTTGCTCAAGCTGCTGATGCGTACCAAGATCCATTCCATCATGACCTTGCCTGCGCTGAACGAATACGTGCTGCTGGAAGTGCTCAAGGCCGGCAACCTGCGCAAGCACCTGGAGCGGCTGCAACGCAAGATCATGGTGGCGCGCAACGCCAGCACGCGGCAGCTGAGCGCGGCCGGCGTGCTGTTCGAGCAGCCCGGCGACGCAGGCATTTTCCTGTGGGGCAGCATGCCCGAAGGGCTGGACGTGGACTTGCTGG
This sequence comes from Janthinobacterium sp. Ant5-2-1, assembly GCF_001445815.1. NCBI lineage: Bacteria > Pseudomonadati > Pseudomonadota > Betaproteobacteria > Burkholderiales > Oxalobacteraceae > Janthinobacterium > Janthinobacterium sp. Ant5-2-1. The sequence continues at coordinate 106,159 of NZ_LNCE01000126.1, forward strand.
TGCAGGACGCCTACCGCAACAAGATCCTGCTGATGCGCGGCGCCGCGTTCTCGGCCAACGACACGCCCGACCAGCATATCCGCTTCAACGTCGCCTTCAGCCAGCATCCCCGCGTGAGCGCCTACCTTGAAGAACGCCTGCGCGCGGTGGCTGGCGCGCGCTCCAGCCTGGCCCGCGCCTTCCTTTAGCTTTTATTGGTATTCTGGAGGGATGATTTTTTCGTCAACGTGTGAGCAAGGAAGCGCCATGCACAAACAGATCATTCTCAACCTGCCCGTGAAGGACCTGGATAAATCCAAGGCCTTCTTTTCCGCTCTCGGCTTTACTTTCGATTCCCGCTTCAGCGGCGAGAACGCGGCGTTCATGAACATTGTCGACGGCAGCATCCAGGCCATGCTGACGACCGAAGCCTTCTTCCAGTCACTGATCGGCAAACCGGTGGCGGATGCCAGGCAAGCCAATGAAGTCGTCATTTGCCTCAGTTGCGAAAGCCGGGAAGAGGTGGACGGCCTGATCGCCAAGGCCCGAGCCGCCGGTGGCCGCATACCGCATCCGCCCGAAGACCAGGGTTTCATGTACGACCAGGGCTTCGAGGATATCGATGGCCACCTGTGGAACCTGGTCTGGACGGCGCCGGAAGCCTGAGGCGAACCGCTGGAATCAGTTCTTCGTGCGCACCTGGCGCACGTGGTTTTCCAGCTCGCTGAACGAGGGGCGTTCCGTGGCGGAAATGACCTTGCGGCCAAATTCCACGGCCAGCGCCGGCGCATAGCCGTTCAGGCTGGCCAGCAGGGTCACTTTCACGCACTGGTACATCTTCGCCGTTTCATGGTGCTTGCGGCGCAGCAAGCTGGCCAGGGGCGCGATGAAACCGTAGGCCAGCAAGATGCCGATGAAGGTGCCCACCAGCGCCTGCGCGATCAGCACGCCCAGTTCGGCCGGCGGCAAGCCGACGGAGGCCATCGTGTGCACGACGCCCATGACGGCGGCCACGATGCCGAAGGCGGGCATGGCGTCGGCCAGCTGAGAAATCGTCTGGATCGGCATTTCCGCATCTTCATGGTGCGTCTCGATCTCGTTATCCATCAGGTTTTCGATCTGGTAAGCGTCCATATTGCCCGATACCATCAGGCGCAGGTAATCGGTAATGAATTCCAGGATGTGCTCGTCACCGAGCGTATACGGATATTTGATGAAGATGGGACTGCGGTACGGGTCGTCGATATCGTCCTCGACCGACATCAGGCCTTCCTTGCGGATCTTGCTGAGGATTTCATACATCAGCCCCATCAGCTCCATATAGCGCGCCTTCGTGTATTGCGAGCCGTGAAACAGGGTGGGCAGGGCGGCGAACGTGGCGCGGATGGCCTTGGCGTCATTGCCGACAAAGAAGGTGCCCAGTGCGGCGCCGCCGATCATCAGCAGTTCCAGCGGCTGGAACAAGGCGCCCAGGTGACCGCCCTGCATGGCGAAGCCGCCGAAGACGGAAAACAGCACGACGAGAAATCCGAGTATGACTAGCAAAACCTACTCCTTCATAATATTGCCATATCGCAATATTGTAGTGTAACCCTATTTCCCCGTATTGGCCGAGTCCGGCTGCAACTGCTCGATGAGAAAATTGATAAAAGCGCGCACTTTGGCGGGCAGCTGGTGGCGGCTCGGATAATAGGCGTACAGGTCGGCCGGCGCCAGCGCATAGTCTTCCAGCACCACGCGCAGGCGGCCGCTGTCGAGGTAGCGGGCCAGGTCCCATTCCGAGCGCAGCAGGATGCCGTGCCCGTCCAGCGCCCAGCCCAGCACCACGTCGCCATCGTTGCTGGCCACCGTGCCGCGCACCTTGACGGTGTGGGTGGCGCGGCCACGGCTCAGGCGCCAGATGCCGTAGGCGTCGTCATTCTGCCGGTGCACGATGCAGCGGTGCCGCGCCAGGTCGTCGGGCGTTTGCGGCGTGCCGTGCGCCTGCAGGTAAGCGGGCGAGGCGCACAGGAAGCGCCGGTTCGACATGATGCGCCGTGCCGACAAACGCGTGTCGGGCAAGTCGCCGAAGCGGATGCCCAGGTCGTAGGCCTGCTCGACCAGGTTGATGGGGCTGTCCGTCAGTTGCAGCTGCACTTCCAGTTGGGGGTGGCGCAGGGCGAATTGCGACAGCAATGGCGCGATCACCGTGCGGCCGAAACCCAGGGTGGCATTCACGCGCAACAAGCCTTTCGGTTCCGCGCTGCCGCTGGCCAAGGACTCTTCCATGGCGCGGATATCGTCGAGGATCTGCCGCGCCTGTTGCAGATAGCTTTCGCCATCGCCCGTCAGGCTGATGCGCCGCGTGCTGCGGTTCAGCAGGCGCACGCCCAGGCGCTGCTCCATCAGCTGCAGGCGCTTGCTGACGGCGGGCGGCGTGATGCCCAGCTCGCGCGCCGTGGCCGACAGGCTGCCCAGCTTGGCCAGCAGCACAAAAAAGGCCATTTCCGTCGTGGCGTCGCTCTTCATTATTAACTTCAAGTGAAGAATGGTTTAAATTGATATAGATTATACGACTGACTATCGCGGTTAAGCTGGCGTCATTGTTTTCACTCACAGGAGACCCGCATGAAAATCGTCGACATCCGCGAAAAGACCATCCCCATCTCTTCCCCCATCCGCAACGCCTACATCGACTTTACCAAGATGACCCTGAGCCTGGTGGCCGTCGTCACGGACGTGATGCGCGACGGCAAGCCCGTCGTCGGCTACGGCTTCAATTCGAATGGCCGCTACGGCCAGGGCATGCTGATGCGCGAGCGTTTCATTCCCCGCATCCTCGACGCCGATCCCGCCTCGCTCGTCACGGATGACGGCGGCAACCTCGATCCGCACAAGGTGTGGGACTGCATGTACACGAATGAAAAGCCGGGCGGCCACGGCGAGCGCTCGGTAGCCATCGGCACCATCGACATGGCCATCTGGGACGCCGTGGCGAAGATCGAGAACAAGCCGCTGTTCCAGCTGCTGGCCGAGCGCCACGGCACGGGCGTGCCCGACAAAAAAGTGTTCGTGTATGCGGCGGGCGGCTATTACTACCCGGGCCAGAGCCTGTCCGCCTTGCAGGACGAAATGCGCAGCTACATCGACCGCGGCTATACGGTGGTCAAGAAAAAGATCGGCGGCGCTTCGCTGGACGAGGACTTGCGCCGCATCGACGCCATCATGGAAGTGCTGCAGGATGGGCAAAAGCTGTGCGTGGATGCGAACGGCCGCTTCGACCTCGATACGTCGATCGCCTACGCCAAGGCGCTGCGCCAGTACGATCTGTTCTGGTACGAGGAGGCGGGCGACCCGCTCGACTTCGAGCTGCAAGCGACCTTGCGCAGCTATTACGACAAGCCGATGGCGACGGGCGAAAACCTGTTTTCCATGCAGGATGCGCGCAACCTGATCCGCTACGGCGGCATGCGCGCCGACCGCGACTGGCTGCAGTTCGATTGCGCCCTCAGCTACGGCCTGGTGGAATATTTGCGCACCATGGACATGCTGCACCAGCACGGCTGGTCGCGCAGCCGCTGCATCCCGCACGGCGGCCACCAGATGTCGCTGAATATCGCGGCCGGGCTGGGCCTGGGCGGCAATGAATCGTATCCCGATCTGTTCCAGCCGTTCGGCGGTTTTCCCGATGGCGTGCGCGTCGAAAACGGCCACATCACCATGCCGGACCTGGTCGGCATCGGCTTCGAGGGCAAGGCGAACCTGTATGCGGAGATGCGCGCCCTGAGCGGGCAGTAAGCGTTATTCGCCGCGCTGCCAGAAGCGCAGCCGGTTGCCGAACGGGTCGGCCACTTCCAGGATGCGGCCCCAGTCCTCGTCGCGGATGCCGGGCCGCGCATACGGATAATCCCTGTCGCGCAATTCCGCGTGCAGGGCGGCGATATCGTCGACGGGGATCAAGAGCGCCGCGCCCGGTGTGGCGTCGCCGTGGTGTTCGGACAGGTGCAGCACCAGGTCGCCGCGCGTCACCTGCAGGTACAGCGGCGCCGCCTGCTCGAAGCGATGTTCCCAGTCCAGGGTAAAACCGAGAAAACCGAGGTAGAACTCGCGTGCTTTTTCTTCGGAAAAGCTGCGCAGGATGGGGATGGGGGCATGCATGGCGGCGCTTTCAATAAGGTGGCAAGCGATTATTTTAACGTCAGGCCGGCGCCTGGCGTTTCACCTGCGCGGCGGGGCTGGTCTTCTCCCAGCGGAACAGCCACATGATGGCAAGCTTGGTCGTGGCGCTGACGCTGGCCAGCAGCAGCAAGGGCCAGCCCGTCGACAGGCCCATGACGCAGGCAAAGAAGATGGTGCTGACATCCATCGCCAGGATGAACTGGCTCATTTTCAGGGACACGGCGCCCGTCTTGCCCGAGCGCCAGATCAAACGGATCTGGTGCGCATAGCCCTGCGCCAGCAGCACGGTGACGGCGACGATCAGGCTTTGCGAGATCACGCGCTTTTCATCCGTGAAGGTGGGGCCGAAGGCCAGCCCCGCCACACCCGCGCCCAGCAGCAGCGCGCAGGCCAGCAGCGCATTGCGCGATGTCGTGCTGCGGCGGTCACGATATATCTCGAACAGGATGCCCAGCGCGATCAGCGAGGCGATCAAACGGGGCCAGACGATGTAGTGGTTGAATGGCGTGATCGAATAGCCGTACACGAAGAAGGCGCAGTAGGCGAGGAAGCTGACGGTAAACTGGTTGATGGACAGGATGTCCGTCGTCTTGCCGGCGCCGATACCAGTATCGCGCTTGCGCTGCCAGATTTTTTGCAGCTGCGACCACAAGCCAAACAGGCTGACGACGATGAAGAGGGAATTGAGGCTGCCGGCGAGGGCGTACAGTGAACTCGATTGCAAGGTGTCTCCGTGGATGGCAAGGCAGGGCGCCTTGTCTATACATTTTATTTGTGCAGAATGTTCTCATGAAGTAAATTGCCATGCAAGCAATATTATATGCCCAGATGACTTTGCCCATGCTTGCCTGAACTCACCTATTCCTCCGCTTGCCCCTATAATCACGGCATGACTTTATTATCACATCAAGCCCGCTCCGTGCTGGCCAGCATAGGCAAAATGGCCGTTTCCCTGATTATCCTGTTGACTGCATTGTGGGGCGCGCTGGCGCTGTGGTACCAGCTATCCGGCGGCACGGCGGCGCAAGGCATCGGCGCGCTGCTGTGGGGCGCACTGGGCGTGGCCAGCATCGCGCTGTGGTGGATGCGCGGCGACATGCGCGTGCTGCTGCCGTATGCGGCCGGTTTTATCCTGCTGCTCGTGTGGTGGAGTTTCATCACGCCGAAGCAGCAGCGCGTGTGGGCCGACGACGTGGCGCGTAATGTGACGGGCTCCGTGAAAGGCAATCTCGTCACCCTGGACAATGTGCGCAATTTCGACTGGCGCAGCGATGACGACTACACGGTCAAGTGGGAGCAGCGCAGCTACGACCTCGACGAATTGCGCACGGTGGACACGGCGTTGTCGTACTGGACGGGGCCGTACATCGCGCACACCCTGATCTCGTTCGGCTTTGCGGACGGGCGCTTCCTGACGTTTTCCATCGAGATCCGCAAGGAGAAGGGCGAGAGCTTTTCCGCCATCGGCGGCTTCTTCAAGCATTTCGAAATGAGCCTGATCGCCGCCGACGAGCGCGACATCCTGCGCGTGCGCACGAATGCGCGCGGCGAGGATATGCATCTGTACCGCGTCATGATGCCGAAGGCGGCCATGCGCTCGCTGTTCCTCGCCTACCTGGACGAGGCGCAATCGCTGAAGAACCAGCCGCAGTTCTACAACACCCTGACGGCCAACTGCACCACCATCGTCTTCGAGATGGTGCGCCGCATCGTGCCGGGCCTGCCGCTCGACTACCGGCTGATGGCCTCGGGCTACCTGGACCGTTACCTGTTCGACGTCAAGGGCCTGGTACCCGGCCAGACCTTCCAGCAGCTGCGCGATGGCGGCCATATCACGGCGCGCGCACGGGCTGCCAACGACGACGCGGATTTTTCGCACGCGATCCGCCGCGCCATGCCTGGCTATGACGAAGCGGGCCATCCGACGCTGCAAATGCCACGCCAGTAGCGGTCTGCCTTATACTGTCGCCATATCCGACCGGCCGCCTTTCGCGGCCGGTCTCACTTTACGAATAAAGAAGGCCCGCTATGCCATTTTCCTCACTGGGTCTGATTCCCGCCCTGGTCCGCGCCGTTGACAAGGCCGGCTATGCCGCGCCGACGGCCATCCAGGCGGCCGCCATTCCCGCCATCCTGCGCGGCAGCGACGTGCTGGGCGCGGCCCAGACGGGGTCCGGCAAGACGGCCGCCTATGCGCTGCCGCTGCTGCAGGCGCTGATGGCGCCCGTTTCCGGTCCGCGCCAGGTGCGCGCGCTGATCCTCGTGCCCACGCGCGAACTGGCGGCGCAGGTGGGGCAGACGGTGCACGCGCTGGCCAAGCCGCTGCCGATCAAATTGAAGATTTCCGTGCTGTTCGGCGGCGTGTCGATCAATCCGCAGATGATGGACTTGCGCGGCGGCGCCGATATCGTCGTCGCCACGCCGGGCCGTTTGCTCGATCTGATACGCCAGAACGCCGTCAAACTGGGCGGCGTGTCGCTGTGCGTGCTCGACGAGGCCGACCGTTTGCTCGATATGGGTTTCAGCGAGGAAATCAATGCCATCCTGGCCCTTTTGCCAGCGAGACGGCAAAACCTGTTTTTCTCCGCCACCTTTCCCGACAGCGTGCAGGCGCTGGCCGACAGCCTGCTCAAGGAGCCCGTGCGCATCGAGGTGGCGTCCGAACCGCAGGACAAGCCCGACATCGTGCAGCGCGCCATCACGGTCGACGTGCCGCGCCGCACGCAGCTGCTGCGCTACCTGATCCTGCAGCAGCAGTGGGAGCGCGTGCTGGTGTTCGTTGCCACCAAATACGCGGCCGAACACGTGGCCGACAAGCTGCAGCGCGCGGGCCTGCACGTGGGCGCCTTCCACGGCGAATTCAGCCAGGGCACGCGCAGCCAGCTGCTGGCCGACTTCAAGGCGTGCCGCTTGCAGGTGCTGGTGGCCACCGACGTGGCGGCGCGCGGCATCGATATCGCCGGTTTGCCGGCCGTCGTCAACTATGACTTGCCCCGCTCGGCTGTCGACTACACGCACCGCATCGGCCGCACGGGCCGCGCCGGCGAAAGCGGCACGGCCATCAGTTTCGTGACGGCCGATACGGAAGCGCATTTCCGACTGATCGAAAACCGCAACGACTTGCGCATCGTGCGCGAAGTGGTGGCCGGTTTCGAGCCGACGGAACTGCCCGCACCGATGAACCCCGTCACGGACACGGTGAACGGCGGCGTGAAGGGCGCGCGCAAGAGCAAGAAGGACAAATTGCGCGAAGCGGCAGCGAAAGCGGCCGAGGGCAATTAAATCCCCCTTATGTGCGCTAGCCGCTTGAACGGCGGGCCGTCCCGCTTTAAGATGATGTTTCTATAAAGCAAGGGGACGGCAATGCACAGGATATTCATCACGCGCGCGGGCGCTCTGGCTTGCGCGCTGGCGCTGGCCGGTTGCGCCGGCATGGGCGGTAACAATGGCACGACCGGCATGCAGATGCCGGGCAAGGCGCCGGCCGACGCCGCCGTGGCCGCCACCTGGTACAACCCGCCCAGCGAATTCCCCGGCATTTGCCTGACCCAGTTCAAGGATGGCAGCCTGCGTTTCGACGGCGGCTTTGCCTTCTATAATCCGGGCCGCTGGGCCTACGATGGCGCCACGTCAGAACTGCGTTTGCAGCTGGCGCCGACGCCGTCGCTGGAACTGTCGCACGCGCAAATTGTCCAACACATGAACCTGCTGCGCATCGAGGCGGAAAACAATACGCTCGTGTATGGCGTGAAAGCCGACACCAAGGCCATCGGCTTGGGCGGCTTTGTGTTTTACCGCGACACGCCTTGTCCTGTACAGCGCGGATAAGTGGCGCATTAGTGTCATACGGGAATATTTAGTCGTATAATTTCAAGGCAAGCTGGCTGCCGCGCAAGACTCGCAAGACTATGTTGCGCGGCAGATTTCCCCTCCAGGCAAGCTCCGATATCGCCATGGCGATGAGAGGATGGTCCGATGGATGTGCACGACGAGCATGGCATGCCGGGTACTGCGGCGCTGGCAGCGGACGCCGGGCAGCAGGCCGTGGCGACGCCGCGCACCTTGCTGCTGGTCGATGACGAACCGAATATCCTCGCTTCCCTCAAGCGCCTGCTGCGGCGCGATGGCTACCATATCCTGACGGCCAACAGCGGCCAGGAAGGGCTGGACGTGCTGGCCATTCACGCCGTCGACGTGATCGTGTCGGACCAGCGCATGCCCGGCATGCTGGGCGCCGATTTCCTGCGCAAGGCCAAGCTGCTGTGTCCGCAAACCATACGCATCATGCTGTCGGGCTATACCGAGTTGCAGGCCGTCACGGACGCCGTCAACGAGGGCGCCATTTTCAAATTCCTCACCAAGCCCTGGGAAGACCATCAGCTGCGCGAACATATCGCCGAAGCGTTTCGCCTGAAGGGCATCGACGACGACAATGTGCGCTTGAATGCGCAGCTGCGCGAGGCCAACCAGGCGCTGGCGGCGGCGAATGCCGCCATGCAGGCGCTGGTGCGCCAGCAGCAGCACCAGATCAGCCGCGACGAAGTCAGCCTCGGCATCGCGCGCGAGCTGCTGCAATTTTTGCCGCTGCCCGTGATCGGGCTCGATGAAGACGGCATGATCGCCTTCATCAACGCGGCGGCGGCCAACCTGTTCGAACGGGGCGCGGCCCTGCTGGGCAACGAGGCGGCGATCGTTTTGCCGCAGCTGTTCGACGGGCAGGGCGCACCGCGCCTGGCCGCCATCGATGGCCAGCCATACGCCGTGGCCGTCCATCCGATGGGCCTGCATTCGCGCTCGCGCGGCAGCCTCGTCACCCTGAGTCGTCATGGAGCGGGTACATGATCGAAAGCGGACGCGAGATTTCCATGGAGCAGGCGCAGGAAGGCATGGTGCTGGCGCAGGCGTTGCACGACGCCAGCGGCGCCGTGCTGCTGGCCCAGGGCGCCACCCTGACGGCGGCGAACCTGACGGCTTTGCGCCGGCGCAATGTGGAGCGCTGCCGCGTCGTCATGGACGAGGCGGTCGACCCCGCCGCGCAGGCGCACGCCGAGCAGGAACACTTGCGCCGCCTGGAGCGGCTGGCCGTGCTGTTCCGCGCCACGCCGCCCGATTCCGCCGGGGCGGAGCTGCTGGCGCTGCTGCAGCGCTACCGGCAAGGGGGCGCCACATGACACGGCTCAGTGTTGAACACATCATCCGCCAGATCCAGGAACTGCCTTCGTTGCCCGTGGTGGTGCTGGAACTGCTGTCGAGCATGGACCAGGACGACACGGACGTGCACGTGCTGGCGCAAAAGATCGAACTGGACCAGGCCCTGGCGGCGAAGACCCTGCGTATCGCCAATTCCTCGTTCTACGGCATGCAGTCGAAGGTCACCAGCATCCCGCAAGCCGTGTCCGTGCTGGGTTTTCACAGCATCCGCACCGTCGTCACGGCCTGCGCCCTGACGGGCAGCTTCGCGCCCGTCAGCGGCGGCTTCGATTTCCAGGCGTTCTGGCGACACTCGCTGGCCACGGCGATTGCCGCGCGCCTGCTGGCGCCGCACTTGCGCGTCAATCCCGAGACGGCGTTCACGGCGGGCCTGCTGCACGACCTGGGCACCCTGGTGCTGGTGACGCGTTTCCCGGCCGAGCACGCGCTCGTGCGCAGCTACCGCCAGGCGCATGACTGCCAGATGGCCGATGCGGAACTGGCCGTCATCGGCATCGATCATGCGCAGGTGGGCAGCGCCCTGGCCGCCTACTGGAAGTTTCCCGAGACGATACAGCAGGCGGTGGCCGACCACCACGCCATCGACCGGCTGGAGGCGGGCGGCTTGCCGCTGGCCGTGCACCTGGCCAATGCCGTCGCCCTGGCGCTCGACTTGGCCGGCGTCGACGATGCGCTGGTGCCGCCCCTGTCGCCTGTGGGCTGGCGCAGCGTCGCGCTGGACGAGCAGGCCTGGCTGGCGCTGCTGGAGCAAACGGAACGTACCTTCGATGAAATGTCGCGGATCATGCTGGCATGAACAAGAAAGAGGCCATGGAAACAGACGCAGGGCAGGTGCTGCCCGCCACGCCGGAACGCCGCCAGGGCGACAGCATCGCGCTGTCGGCGTTTTTCGACGGCCATCCCGTGGCCACTTTCGCCATCGACACGGAGCACGTGGTGACGCACTGGAACAGCGCCTGCGAACAGTTGCTGGGCTTTACAGCCGCCGAGATGGTCGGCACGCGCGACCATTGGAAGGCGTTTTATCGGCAGCCGCGCGCCTGCCTGGCCGACCTGCTGGTGGCCGACGATATCGCGCTCGGCGAAAATGACCGCTATCTTGGCAAGCTGAAGCGCTCTTCCGTGATCCCCGGCGCCTTTGAGGCCGAGGATTTCTTCGCCGATATCGGCCCTGACGGCCACTGGCTGCATTTCACGGCGGCGCCCCTGCGCGACCGCCAGGGACGCCTCGTGGGCGCCATTGAAACCCTGCGCGACGTGAGCGAGCGGCGCCTGGCGGAACTGGCGCTGCGCAAGGCGCACGACAACCTGGAACACCTGGTGGCCGAGCGCACGGCCCAGCTGGCCGACATGAACGAGCGCCTGGCCGACGATATCCGCCAGCGCCAGATCGCCGACCTGGAATTGCGCGAGCGTAACCTGGCCCTGACGGAATTGAACAGCAAGCTGTCGCTGGCCCAGCAAAAGCTGCTGCAGTCGGAAAAACTGGCCTCGATCGGCCAGCTGGCTGCCGGCGTGGCGCACGAGATCAACAATCCCATCGGCTATGTGTTTTCCAACGTCGGCACGCTGGAAGGCTATCTGGATGACCTGTTCAGCATGCTCGACGCCTACGAGGAAGCCGAGCCGGCCGTCGCCGACCCCGTGGTGGCGGCGCGCCTGCGGGCGCTGCGCGAACAGGTCGACCTGGACTTCCTGCGCAGCGACATTCCCATGCTGATGGGCGAGTCGAAGGAAGGCATTGCGCGCGTGCGCCGCATCGTGCAGGACCTGAAGGATTTTTCGCGCACGGATGCGCACCAGGAGTGGGTCTGGGCCGACCTGCGCCAGGGCATCGATACCACGCTCAATATCGTGAATAACGAGGTCAAGTACAAGGCCGATGTGGTGCGCGAGTATGGCGACATTCCCGATATCGAATGCCAGCCTTCCGAGCTGAACCAGGTGATCATGAACCTGGTCGTCAACGCGGCCCACGCCATGGGCGAGGCGCGCGGATGCATCACCCTGCGCACGGGCAGCGACAGCGCGACGGAAGTGTGGATCGAGGTCGAGGACACGGGCGGCGGCATCGCGCCCGAACACCTGTCGCGCATCTTCGATCCGTTCTTCACCACCAAGGCCGTCGGCAAAGGCACGGGGCTGGGCCTGTCGCTGGCCTACACGACGGTACAAAAACACCATGGCCGCATCGATGTGCGCAGCGTCATCGGCAGCGGCACCACCTTCCGCATCACCTTGCCCGTGCGCCAGGCGCAGGCCGTCGCATCATGACCGAACAGGACAGCATGAACATGAGCACCAGCGCCAGCACCGGGGCCGCGCCGCCCACCATCCTGTGCGTCGACGACGAACCGAATATCCTGTCGTCGCTGCGGCGCCTGTTCCGCCCGCACGGCTACCGCGTGCTGACGGCCGATGGCGGCGCGGCCGGCCTGGCCCTGCTCGAGAGCGAGACGGTGGACCTGGTCATCTCCGACATGCGCATGCCGCACATGGATGGCGCGCAATTCCTGGCCCAGGTGCGCCAGCGTTGGCCCGGCACCATCCGGCTGCTGCTGACCGGCTATGCCGACATCCAGTCCATCCTCGACGCCATCAACCAGGGCGAGATCTACCGCTACGTGACCAAGCCGTGGGACGAGAACGATATCGTGCTGGTGGTGCGCCACGCGCTGGAACGGCGCGCGCTGGAGCAGGAAAAACTGCGCCTGGAAGCGCTGACGGCCAGCCAGAACGTGGAGCTGCAGGCGCTCAACGCCAGCCTGGAAGCGAAGGTGGCCACGCGCACGCAGCAGCTGAAACAGTCGCACGATGAGGTGCAGGCGGCCAATGAACGCCTGAAGGCCACGTTCGTGACGACCATCAAGGTGTTTTCCAACCTGATCGAAATGCGCGGCGGCAAGCTGGCCGGCCATGCGCGGCGGGTGGCCGAGCTGTCGCGCAAGCTGGCGCAGGCGCTGGGCCTGGAAGGGCAGGACGCGCGCGACGTGTTCATCGCGGCGCTGCTCAAGGATATCGGCAAGCTCAGCTTGAGCGACGACGTGCTGGAATTGCCAGCCAGCGCCTGGACGGGCGAACAGCTGGCCGCGTTCCGCAAGCATCCGCTGCGCGCCGAGCAATTGTTGATGGCGCTGGACGAACTGCGCGCCGTTTCCGTGATCCTGCGCTCGCAGCTCGAGCGTTTCGACGGCGGCGGCTTTCCCGATGGCCTCGTGGGCCTGGCCATTCCGATGGGCGCGCGCATCCTGGCGCTGGCGTCGGACTACGACGGCTTGCAGATCGGCGCCATGGTGCAGCGTAACCTGCGCGCCGAGGAAGCCCGCACCCTGATCTACGACAGCGTCGGCAAACGCTACGACCCGGCCGTGGTGGCCGCTTTCCGCGGCATCATGGAAGAGACGGAGCCGCCGGCGCGCGACCTGACGGTGCTGTCGGGCCAGCTGGAGCCGGGCATGGTGCTGTCGCGTGACCTGATCAGCCGCGACGGCCTGATGCTGCTGGCGGCCGAACACGTGCTGACGGCCCGCGTGATCGCCCAGCTGCTCGACTTCGAAGGAAAGAATGGCGGACGCCTGAGCATCCGCGTGTACGCGCCCGTCAAGGAAGGCTAGGGCGCTGCCTGGGCTGCCGGCGGCGAGACGGGCAGGTGCACGGTAAAGCGCGTGCCGCGGCCCACTTCCGAGGCCACCTCGATGCGGCCGCCATGCTTGTTGACGATGCCGTACGACAGCGACAGGCCCAGGCCCGTGCCGCTGCCCACGGCCTTGGTGGTGAAGAACGGTTCGAAGATGCGGTTCAGGTGCTCGGGCGCGATGCCGGCGCCCGTGTCGCCGATCTCCACCCACACCCAGCCGTCCGCATGACCGGTGCGGATGCTGATCACGCCGTCGCTGCTGATGGCCTGGCCCGCGTTGACGAGCAGGTTCATGAACACCTGGTTCAGCTGCGAGGCCAGGCACAGTATCGGCGGCAGCTCGCCATAGTGTTTCTCGATGCGCGCCTTGTATTTCAATTCGTTGGCGACGATATTGAGAGTGCTGTCCAGGCCCGCGTGCAGGCTGGCCACTTGCCAGTCCGTCTCGCCCACGTGGGAAAAATCCTTCAGCGCCTGCACGATGTCGCGCACGCGTTTGAGGCCATCCATCGATTCGCGCACCAGGTCCACCATGTCGTCCTGCAGGAAGGCCAGGTCGGCCTGGCCGCGCACCTGGGCCACGCGCGCGGCCAGGGCCGGGCCATCCAGCGTTTCGCGCATCGCCGCTTCATACTGCTCGATCACGCCGAACAGGGTGCCGACATAGCCTTGCAGCGAACTCATGTTGGAGTTGACGAAGCCGATCGGGTTATTGATTTCATGCGCGATGCCGGCCGCCAGCTGGCCGATGGAGGCCATCTTTTCCGATTGCAGCAGCTGGTCGTGCGCTTCCTGCAACTTGCTGATCAGTAGTTGCTGCTCTTCGCCGCGCGCCTGCAGCATCGCTTCCATGCGCTTGCGTTCCGTGATGTCCGTCAGCGAGCCGATCACCTCGAACGGCACGCCGTGTTCGTCGCGCACGAGGCGCAGGCTGTCGTGCATCCACAGATAGCTGCCGTCGCGCACGCGGAAGCGGTATTCGTAGGCGCGCGCGCCTTCGACGAAGATCTGCGCCAGGCTGGAAAAGATGCCGGGCGCATCGTCAGGGTGGATGTGGTCGAACCAGAAATTGGGGTCGGCCACCATTTCCTCTGGCTGGTAGCCCAGCACATTCAAGGCATTGTTGCTGACGAACGTCATCTTGAAGTCGCCGCTGGGCACGGTGCAATAGATGATGGCCGGGGTATTGTCGAGCAGGTATTGCAGGCGCACGGCCGTGGCGGCCGGCGTGTCGGCGTCAGGCGCCGCCCCGGCATGCCGCCCGGTATCGGGAGTGGAAAGGTCGAAATCCTCGAACTGCATCGTCACACCTCGCTGCCTGCACGGCATAGCTGTCATCCTGGCTCGATTATGCCTGATTCCGCCTGCCTTGGGCCGCCCTCGGCGCGCTCAGGGAGCCAGCGGCTGCTCGATTATCGCCATGCGCCGCGCGATGTGCTGCGCAGCTTGCGCATCGCCCGCCTGTTCGGCGCGCAGGCGCTGCACACCGAGCCAGGCCAGCAGCGGACGGCGCCAGCCCTGGTCCGAGGCGGTGGCCACGGCCGTATCGAGCAGTTCCGGCGTGGCGCGGCCAGAGCGCAGCAGCACGCCGGCCGCCACCAGCTGCGACAGCGGGTCCTTGATGGCGGCCACGGCGCTGGCGGCGGCCGTGTCCGAGGCGGCGCCCGCCACGGCCCGCTGCGCTTCCGGCAGCAGGGCGACGTCGGCCGGCTGCGCCTTGCCGGCCAGGTAGGCCGCATACGCGCGGTTGGCGTCTGTCGCGTCGGCTTGCAGCGCGTCAAAGCCGGCGCAGTCCTCGAAGGCCAGGCTGGCTACGCGCGCGGCGCAGCGCAGCAGTTCGATGCGCGCCACGAGTTCGAGCTTGCCCGTGCCGGCCACTTGGCTGCGGGCGCGCCGGAATTCCGTCTGCTCGACGAGGGCGTTGCCGCCCAGGTAGGCCGATTGGAACCGTTCGACGGAACTTTGTGCATTCATTTTCCAGTCCGGCACGGGCGGGCCGCTGGAGCAGGCGGCGAGCGCGGTCATGGCCAGTACGGACAAGGTGGCGTTGAGTTTTCTCATGGCAGTTTGATCTCCGGATTGCGCTTGAACGGCCATTTGCGGTTGATTTCATTGACCAGCTGCTCGACCTTGCGCAGATTGCTTTCCACGTCGGCGCGCAGCGGGCCCAGGTCGGCCGTTGCCGCCTTGGCGTTGGCGCCCACGGCTTGCGCCTCGACCAGCACGGCGTCGACTTTTTTCAGGCTGTTGCGCGTGTCGGCCAGCAGGGCGTTCAGCTGCACGATGGTCGCTTGCGCATCCGTCATCACGCCTTTTTCGCCAAAGACGCGCGTGTCGGCATTGGCCACCAGGCCGTCCGTGCGGCGCGCCAGCTGGTCCGCCGTGATCAGCAGGGCGTTGGCCCGTTCGATCAGCAGGCGCGACTGCTTGTCGTCGCCCGTCAGCAAGCCCATGGCGCCGCCCGGACCGCTGAGTTTACCGGTGACGGCCTGCACGTTGCGCATGGTGCCGTCGAGCGCGGAATCGGTGCCCGTCAAGTTGCCCAGGTTGTTCAGCAAGTCCTTGGCGGCGGCCAGCAGGCGGGGGATTTCCGCCGCCATGTCGCCCACCAGCAAGTCGCGCGTGGCGTCGTCGGGCAGCGGCGGGTCCGTCAGGATGCCGCTGTAGGCGCGCAGCTTGGCGCCGCCGACGATGCCCCGTTCCAGGGTGAAGATGGAGCTGGTGCGCAGCCAGTGCGCGTCTTTTCGCGGCACGTCGATGATGACGCGCGCGCGCCCGTCCGGCGCCAGCTCGATGCGCTGTACGCGGCCGATGGGAAAGCCGGAAAAGGTCAGGTCGGCGCCCACGCCCACGCCGTCCGAATCGTCGGCCGTCAGCACCAGGGTTTGCGTGGCTTCGAAGGCGCCGCGCGCATACATCAGGTAGACGACGGAGCCGACCACCAGCACGAACATGAAGACGAGCAGGATGGCCGCCTTCAGTTCGGCGTGGCGCACGGGCGGCGGGGCGGGCAGCACGGCGTCGGGCGCCGTGACGTCGGTCTGGTCGGGATTTTGAGGTTGGCTCATGGCTTCTGGCTCTGGTATGGATGGTTCAAGGTTGGCTGGGCGGTGGCGGGCATCAGTAGTAATTGCCCATCAGCGAAGCCACTTCGACCAGCAGGATGACGGAAAACAGGCGCAGCATTTCGGACAGCCCGTGCGCGGCCCACAGCCGGTTGCGCCGGCCGTGCGGCTCTTCCGGATAGTAGGAGGAGGCCAGCGGGATCAGGGCCACGGCAAAGCTGAAGAAGATGACTTTGAGCATCAGGATCAGCGCCACAGCCGGATTGAATATCTGCCCCACCACGCGCGTGTAGCCTTGCAGCGCCCACGGCGTAAAACCATAGATGGTGATGTAGGCGAGGACCAGCGACGTGACGCAGCTGACGATGGCCAGCATCCACACGGCGAAGATGCCCGACATGACGCGGGGAAAGTATTCGCGGCGCAGCAGGTCGACGCCCTGGCGCTGCATCTTGTCGAGCATGCCGGACGAGCGCATTTGCGCGAACGCAATGCCGTCGGGCAAGGTCAGGCGCAGCGCGACGAACAGGGCGGCCGTCAGCGGTATCAGTTCCAGCACCAGCACGCGCACCACCATTTCCAGCGCATAGCGCGACAGGCCGTAGCTTTGCGCGCTGACGACAACGATACGTATCAGCACCAGGCTGACGAGCGCGCAGGCGACGCTGAACCACACGAGATTGGGCGCCGTGTTCGTCACGAGGCGGTGCGCGAGGATGGGGCGGTTGTCGCGGTTATAGCTCGACGGCGACAGGGCCAGAGAAAACACGAGGATGGCGAAATGCAGCATGCGCCACCAGCTGACCAGCCAGGCCATGGTGGCCCGGTGCAGGCGGCGCAGGCTGATGATGAGGGAGACGGATAGGGTCATCATGGCATCTTAACATTGGATGCGTTCGATACAAGCGATTCTGCAGGCGTGCACGGCAGGCCCGTTATTGGCCGGCCACGCTGGCGACGCTGTGGATAATCGCGTCGGCCGCCGCCCGCACCCGGGCAGAACGGTTCAGGTCCGCATGCATGACCAGCCACACGTCATAGCTTTCCGCCCGCTCGGGCCAGATGCGCACGAGCTGCGGGTCGATGTCGCCCAGGTGGGTGGCCAGTTCGGCCACGCCCAGCCCTGCGCGCGTGGCTTCCTGCAGCATCGCCGCCGAGTTCACTTCCATGGCGACCCGGGCGTTGGCGACGGATTCGCCGGCGATTTTCTCGCCATGGCGCGGCGTCACGGAATGGTGGTAGATGACGATGTCGTGCCCTGCCAGCGCCGTGCCGCGCACGGGCTCGCCCCGTTCGGCCAGGTAGCTTTTCGACGCGTACAGGCCCAGGCTGCGCTTGACGAGGTGGCGCGAGATCAGGTCCGGGTCGGTGGGGCGCACGCCGCGCACGGCCAGGTCCGCTTCGCGCCGCGTCAGGCTGGCCAGCGCGGGCGCCACGTTGAGCACGATGCGGATGTCCGGGTGGGCCGCGTGCAGCTGCTGCATGGCGCGGATGACGAAATGGCTGGCCATGGTGTCCGTGGTGGCCACGCGCACCAGGCCGCTTAAACGGTTGTCGACGCCCTGCATCTCGCGCTGCAGCTTGTCGGCCGCCCGCTCCATCGCCTCGGCGGCCGTGAGCGCCAGTTCGCCGGCCGGTGTGGGCACGTAGCCCGACGGCGTGCGCAGGAACAGGGTGGCGCCCAGCGAGCTTTCCAGCGCGGCCAGGCGGCGCCCGCAGGTGGCCTGGTCGATGCGCAGCAGGGCCGCCGCGCCGCGCAGGGTGCCGGCCCGGCCGATGGTCAGAAAGATGCGCGCGTTATCCCAATCCATTGCGTTGTCCTTTTCTTCTGTTGATGCATTTTTGCATCAAAGTGCCGATATTATGCTTGTTTACTGCATCATGCAGCGCTCGCATAATGGCTGCCCCGCTGTCACTGCAAGGAAATATCATGTCTGCCCCCACACCGCGCCGCGCCAACGGCTTGATCCTGCTGACCCTGGCGTTCGGTTTCGTCATGGCGATGATCGACGTCACGGCCGTCAACGTGGCCTTGTCCGATATCGCGCTGGACCTGGCCATACCGCTGACGGGCCTGGTCTGGGTGGTCGACGGCTATACCCTGACGTTTGCGGCGCTGCTGCTGGCTGGCGGCGCGCTGGCCGACCGCTACGGACCGAAAGCCGTGTACCAGGGCGGCCTGGGCGTTTTCCTGCTCGGCTCGATTTTGTGCGGCGCCGCGCCCGATGGCCACTTCCTGACAGCGGCGCGCTTGCTGCAGGGCGCGGGCGCGGCCCTGTTCATGCCCAGTTCATTGAGCCTGTTGACGCACAGCTTTGACGACGAGCGCGAGCGCACGCGCATGCTGGGCGCCTGGTCTGCCTTGGTGGGCGTGGCTGGCGCTTCCGGCCCCCTGATCGGCGGTATCCTCGTGCACCAGTTCGGCTGGCGCAGCGTGTTCTGGGTCAACGTGCCGCTGGGCGTATCGGCCATCGTCATGGCGCAGCTGCTGCTGGCCGCGCCGTCGCGCCAGCCGCGCGATCTGTCGCTGTTCAGCCATGCGCTGGGCGTGGCGGCGCTGGCGGGCCTCAGTTTCGTGCTGATCGAAGGGCCCGTGCTGGGCTGGCTGTCGCCTGGTGTGCTGGCGGCGGTCGCATTGACGGTGCTGTCGGCCGGCCAATTGCTGCGCCGCGAGCGCAGCGGCAGCCATCCGCTGTTGCCGCGCGCACTGTTTCACAGCAGTAGCTTTGGCGCGGCCAACGGCGTGGGTTTTTTGATCAATTTCTGCGTCTTCGGCCAGCTGTTCTTATTGAGCCTGTTCCTGCAGCAATCGGGCGGCGCCGACGCCTTGCAGTCGGGCTTGCGCCTGCTGCCCATGATGGCGGCCTATACGGTTGGTAATTTTCTAGCGGGGAGTATTGCAGCCCGTCATGGCACGCGTCTGCCCATGCTGGCCGGTTTGCTGGTGGGGGCCGTGATGGCGCTATTGCTGATGGGCTTGCGCCCGGGCACGTCCTATGGCTTGCTGGCGCTGGGCACGGCCATCATGAACGTGGCCATTGGCATCGCCATTCCCGCCATGACGGCCACCGTGATGCGGGTGGCCGGCAAGCAGCATGCGAACAGCGCGGCGGCGGCCCTGAATGCCAACCGGCAAATCGGCGCCCTGGTGGGCGTGGCCCTGATCGGCAGCATCCTGCACATGGTGCAGGACTGGTCGCTGCGCTTGCCGCTGGCCTACGCGACGATTGCCGTCGCGTATGGCCTGGCGGCGGGCCTCGTGTACAAGCATGTACATTTGCCGAAGGCCGTGGCCGCCTGAGAGTTTATTGCTCGCGCGTGCTGCGCCATTCCACCAGTTCTTCGATGGTGAGAATCGGCATGCCATGCAGTTCGGCGAAGCGTTCGATATCGTCGCCGCGCATCATGGTGCCGTCCGGATTCATCAGCTCGCACAGCACGGCAGCCGGGTTCAGGCCCGCCATGCGCGACAGGTCGACGGAACCTTCCGTATGGCCGCGGCGCTCGAGCACGCCACCGGGCGCGGCGCGCAGGGGGAACACGTGGCCGGGGCGCACCAGGTCGGCGGGCTTGGCGTTCGGCGCGATGGCGGCGCGGATGGTGGTGACCCTGTCGGCGGCCGACACGCCCGTCGTGACGCCGTCGCGCGCCTCGATGGAGACGGTGAACGGCGTGCCGTAGCGGCTGCCGTTGTCGGACGACATGGGCGGCAATTCCAGCGCGCTGACGACGTCCGTCGGCAGGCACAGGCAGACGATGCCGCTGCATTCGCGGATCAGCAAAGCCATGGTTTCGTGCGTGAGTTTTTCGGCAGACAGGATCAGGTCGGCTTCGTTTTCACGGTCGAAATCGTCGAGCAGGATGACGGGAATGCCGGCGCGCATGGCGGCCAGGGCGGACTGGATGCGACCTTCCAGGTCGTTGGAAAGCAGGGTATAGCTGTTGACTAACATGGTGAAACGCTCCTCGCATAGGCGAAAAACGCTGCAGGGCAAGCGAATAGACGCAGCCGGCCGCATCGACAGGTCGAGCGGACATCGCGTTTACTGCACATCTTCTTTCATCCGGACTATACCGTCGGCTCTAGGTTCACACTAGATCTGCTGACCCTGCCAAACGAAGTTGGACAGGCGCTCGCGGGCTTGACCGTTGCCGGTCTTACCGCCGGTGGGGAATCGCACCCCGCCCCGAAGACGTATTGTTGTGCCGGTCCACATGACCGGCGGCAATACTTTAGCACAACTGAAAAAAGCCGGCAGAGCACTGCTGAGTTTGTTATTCGGCAAAGTTGCCTGGGGAAAGCAGCTTTTCCTAAGCTGTTTTTAATGGCGGAAACAGGATTTCAGTGTAAGGTACGCTTACTGAATCTTACCGTTGAGAATACATGAAGCTGAGTAAATTACGCCTGATCTCGGGCTCCGTCTTGCTGGCGTGCGCCTGCATGGCGCAAGCAGAAATCCGTTTGAGCGATCCCTTGCCGCTGGCACCAGAAGTTACCGTCGGAAAACTGCCGAACGGCTTGACTTATTACATCAAGAAAAATGCCCGTCCCGCGCAGAAAGTGGAATTGCGCCTGGTGGTGAAAGCCGGTTCCATCCTGGAAGATGACGACCAGCAAGGCCTGGCTCACTTCACGGAACACATGGCCTTCAATGGCTCCACGCATTTCAAGCGCAATGAACTCATTTCGTATCTGCAATCGATTGGCGTGAAGTTCGGCGCCGACTTGAACGCCTACACGAGCTTCGATGAAACCGTGTACGTGCTGCCGATTCCCACGAACAAGAAGGAAAACCTGGAAAAAGGTTTTCTCGTACTGGAAGACTGGGCGCATGGCTTGAAATTCAACCCAGCCGACATCAACAGCGAGCGCGGCATCGTGCTGGAAGAGGCGCGCCTGGGCAAGGGCGCCAGCGACCGCATGAACAAGGTTTTATATCCGAAGCTGCTGAACGGTTCGCGCTATGCGGAACGCATGCCGATTGGCAAGGAGTCCGTGCTGAAAACCTTCAAGCCGGAAGCCATCAAGCGTTTCTATAAAGACTGGTACCGTCCCGACCTGATGGCCGTGATGGTGGTCGGCGACGTGGAGCCGAAACAGGCTGAAAAGCTGATCCAGCAACATTTCGGCAAGCTGAAAAACCCCGCGAAACCGCGTCCGCGCCTGTATGCGGAAGTGCCGCAGCGCTCTCAAACGGAAGCGCTGGTGATCACCGACAAGGAGGCGCCTGACGACACCGTCTTCATCCGCTACCCGATCCGCGCCGCGCAGGAGCCCGTCACCATTGCCGACTATCGCCGCCAGATGATCGAAAACCTGTACGGGCAAATGCTCAGCGCGCGCATGCAGGAATTGACGCAGCAAGCCAATCCGCCGTTCATCCAGGGCGGCAGCAGCATGGGCAAGCTGGTGCGCGGCTATGAATCGTTCAGCGCGTATGCCTTGCTGGGCAAGGGTGGCGTGCAGCCGGCCGTCGACGCGCTGGTGCAGGAAGACGAGCGGGCGCGCCGCTTCGGTTTCAGCCAGGATGAGCTGGACCGCGCGCGCAAGGACATGCTGCGCAATTACGAGCGCGCATACAGCGAACGCGACAAATCCGATTCAGCCGGTTTCGTGGCCGAGTATTCGCGCAACTTCCTGGAGCAGGAAGCCATCCCCGGCATCGCCAATGAATTGCTGTACGCGCAGGAACTCTTGCCGCAGGTAACGCTGCAGGAAATCAATGAGACGGTGGCCAAGGTGATTCCCGACCAGCAAAAGAAACTGGTGGTCTTCATGGGTGCCGAGCCGAAGGCGGGCGGTGCGGCCTCGACTGTGCCGACGCAGCAACAATTGCTCGACGCCGTGGCGAAGGCCGAGCAGCAGAAGGTCGAGCCGCGCACGGAAAAAGTCCTGGCCAGCAAGCTGATGGATGGCCCGCCGGCCGGCGGCAGCATCGTTTCCGAAAAGTTGAACAGCGCCATCGGCGTGACGGAACTGACCCTGGGCAACGGCGTGCGCGTGCTGCTGAAACCGACGGACTTCAAGAATGACCAAGTGCTGATGGGCTCGACGCGCTTTGGCGGCCAGTCGCTGTTTGGCGACGCCGACATCTACAACGCCCGCTACGCCAGCGCCGTGGTCGGTAGCATGGGCTTGAAGGACCTGGCGCCGCTGGACTTGCAAAAAGTGTTGGCCGGCAAGACGGTCAACGTGGGCGCGTCGCTGGGCGAGCTGAGCGAAGGCTTTGGCGGCTCGGCCAGCAGCGCCGACGTGGAAGCCATGCTGCAACTGGTGTATTTGTATTTCAACGACGTGCGCAAGGATGCGGGCCTGTACCAGTCCTTCATCGGCAAGCAGCAGGACTTGGCGAAAAACAGCATGGCGCAGCCGGAAGCCGTGTTTTACGACGCCATCCAGCACGCCATGTTTGGCGACAATCCGCGCGTCGACGGCGTGCCGCGCGTGGCCGACTTCGACAAGGTGGGCCTGGACCGCTCGCTGGACATCTTCCGCCAGCGCTTTTCCAGCGCGCGCGACATGACCTTCATCTTTGCGGGCAGCTTCGAGCTCGACAAGATCAAGCCGCTGATCGCCAGCTATCTGGGGACCTTGCCCGTGGGCGACGTGCCGCATGCCTACCGCGACGTGGGCATGCGCCCGGTAACCGGCGTAGTCAAGAAGGATATCTACATGGGTAGCGAGCCCAAGAGCACGATTTCCATCACCTTCAATGGCGACGTGGCGTATTCGGACGAGCAAAAGCTCACCTTGCAGGCACTGGGCGAGGTGCTGAACCTGAAAGTCATCGAAGTGCTGCGTGAAAAGATGAGCATGATCTACGGCGGCGGCTTTGAAACCTCGATGGGCCAGCATCCGTACGGCCATTATTCGGTGGCCTTGAACTTGCCGACGGGACCCGAAAACGTGGACAAGGTGATCGCCGCCGCCTTTGCCGAAATCAACAAGATGAAAACGGACGGGCCATCCGCGGCCGACCTGGAAAAGGTCAAGCTGAACTGGATCACGCGCCAGCAAAAGTCGCTACGGGAAAACCGCTACTGGATGAGCCAGTTGATGGGTTCGGTGACGCAGGGACGCGACCCCGCGCACATCCTACGCTACGAGCAGCGCGTGCGCGCCATCACGCCGCAAGCCGTCAAGCTGGCGGCGCAACGCTATCTGGACATGCACAATTATGTGCAGGTGGTGCTGTATCCGGAACGCAAAAACGTTGCAGCCAAGTAACCCTCGTGTTTGATCTGCATGGGCGGCAGCGTGGCGAAGCTGTTAAACTGCCGCTTATTGATGTGATATCGCAATTTAACAAGCAAGGAAATACGATGGCTAAGAAAGAAGAGCTCGATCCGGAAACCCTGGAGTTGATCAACTGGTGTATCGAGGTCGAAGGCTTCCTCGTGGCTGGCGGCGCCACCGTGGCGCAGGCGCAGGACCATATCGAAGAGCAGGTCGAGTGGTTTACCGACCAGTTCTACGACGGCTTGACGCCGGAAGAGGCAGCCAAGGAAGCCTTGGCCTGACCTTCTCAACACGACTTACAGCGGGCGGTGCCTGCCGGGCACAGCCCGGTAGCGCCGCCCGTTTTGCTTTTCTGAAAAGATTTCCATTGGGCAATTAATTCTCTATTTATTTCCAGGCACCCATGACACTCCGTTCG
The DNA here is from genome assembly GCF_001445815.1 of Janthinobacterium sp. Ant5-2-1. Lineage (NCBI taxonomy): Bacteria > Pseudomonadati > Pseudomonadota > Betaproteobacteria > Burkholderiales > Oxalobacteraceae > Janthinobacterium > Janthinobacterium sp. Ant5-2-1. Next base: position 129,867 of record NZ_LNCE01000126.1, read on the forward strand.
CGCATTCTCCTCTTGTGTTTCAGCACCTTGCTGGGCATCGTTCTCATCGCTTCATTCTCCCTGTATTCCCTGCGCCAGACCATGATGGCGGAAAGGGTCGAGCAATTGACGGTGCTGGTCGAGCTGGCTAACGCGTCCGTGGAAAAGGCGTATGCGCTGGAACAGTCGGGCAAGCTCACGCGTGAGCAGGCCCAGCAGCAAGCCAAGCTGGCCATCGGCAGCTTTGCCAAGGACGAGATGTATTATTTTGTGCGCGACTTCAGCACGGACTTGCTGTACGTGCACCCGAATGCGTCGCGCATCGGCGTGCCGCAAAAGAACATGAAGCAGTCGGGCGACCGCTACCGCGCGGCCCTGGCTACCAGCCGCATCGGCTTCGTGCAGGCGGACGGTACGCGTCCCGGCGTGCCTGACCCTGTGGCGAAGATGTATGCCGTGGTGAAATTTGCGCCGTGGGACTGGCTGATCGGCACGGGCACGTATATCGATGACATCAACCACAAGTTCTGGGCCCAGGCGGGCGTGCTGCTGGCCATCGGCGGCGCGCTGATGCTGGTGGTGGGCGCGCTGGCGGCCCTGATGCTGCGCCGCATCCTGGCCCAGCTCGGTGGCGAACCCGACTATGCAGCGGCCATCGTGGCGCAAATCGCCCAGGGCGACCTGACCACGCAGATCGATACGCGCCCCGGCGATACGTCCAGTTTGCTGATGGCGATCAAGGCCATGCGCGACAACCTGGCCCATCTGGTGAGCCAAGTGCGCACTGATGCGGAATCGATTTCCACGGCGTCGGGCGAGATCGCCTCGGGCAACCACGACCTGTCGGCACGCACGGAGCAGCAGGCGGGATCGCTGGAAGAAACGGCGTCGACGATGGAAGAGATGACCTCGACCGTGCGCCAGAATGCGGACAATGCGCGCCAGGCCAATCAGCTGGCCATTTCCGCCTCGCAAGTGGCGACGCAGGCGGGCGGCGTGGTGAGTCAGGTGGTCGACACCATGGGCGCCATCAATGCCTCGTCGAAAAAGATCGGCGACATCATCGCCGTCATCGACGGCATCGCTTTCCAGACGAATATCTTGGCCCTGAACGCGGCAGTGGAAGCGGCGCGCGCGGGCGAACAGGGCAGGGGCTTTGCCGTGGTAGCGTCCGAAGTGCGCAACCTGGCGCAGCGTTCGGCCGCGGCCGCCAAGGAGATCAAGCAATTGATCGACAGTTCCGCCGAGCAAGTGGGTGCCGGTGAAAAACTGGTGGCGCTGGCGGGCGAGACGATGGAAAAAGTCGTCTCCAGCGTGCAGCACGTGACCGATATCGTGGCCGAGATTTCCTCGGCCAGCGCCGAGCAAAGCGCCGGTATCGAACAGATCAACCAGGCCATCGTCGAGATGGACAACATGACGCAGCAAAACTCGGCCCTCGTCGAGCAGGCGTCGGCGGCGGCGCAGGCGATGAACGAGCAGGCGGCTGGTCTGGCGCAGATCGTCAGCGTGTTCAAGGTCGGCGCAGTGACGGCAGCGCCGCGCCCGGCGCCAGCGGCCCAGCGCCGGCTGGCCCGCTAAGTTTTCGTCATAGCGGGAACTTCTCGCCTGGCCATCTGTCAAACTCTTCTTGGTCCTTAGCGGACGTACAGTAGAGGTAAGCATGACAGATGGTTTTTCCTATCACGCGGCATTTGCCCGCAACCTGGGCTGGGTCACGCAAGCGGAGCAAAACAGCTTACGCGGCAAGCGCGTGGCCATCGCCGGCATGGGCGGCGTTGGCGGTGTGCACTTGCTGACCCTGGCGCGGCTGGGTATCGGCGCTTTCCACATCGCCGATTTCGACACCTTTGACATTGCCAACTTCAACCGCCAGGCCGGTGCCATGGTCTCCACCCTGGGCCAGCCCAAGGTGGCCGTGCTGGCGCAGATGGCGCGCGACATCAATCCTGAACTGGACATCAAGCAGTTTCCCGACGGCATACACGACAGCAACCTGGCCGAGTTCTTTGCCGGTGTCGACCTGTACGTGGACGGCCTGGATTTCTTCGCTTTCCCCGCGCGCCAGGCCACCTTCGCCGCTTGCGCCCGCCTGGGCATTCCCGCCATCACGGCTGCGCCGCTGGGCATGGGCACGGCCGTGCTCAGCTTCATGCCGGGCGGCATGACGTTCGAAGAGTATTTTGGCTGGGGCGACTTGCCTGAAGAAGAGAAGGCCTTGCGCTTTCTCGTCGGTCTGGCGCCGGCCGGCTTGCACGGCCCCTACCTGGTCGACCCGTCCGCCATCAACCTGAAGGAGCGGCGCGGGCCGTCGACCATCATGGGCTGCCAGCTGTGCGCGGGCGCGGCCGCCACGGAAGCCTTGAAAATTTTGTTGAAACGCGGCAAGGTGATGGCGGCGCCGCACGGCGTGCATTTCGACGCCTACCGTAACAAGCTCGTGCATACATGGCGTCCCGGCGGCAACCGTCATCCGCTGCAGCGCCTGACGATGGCCATCATCAAGCGGCGCCGCGCCGCGCAGGGGGCATAAATGGCGCAAGCACTGTTGAACGATCCCGTGCTGGAAAACATCCTCGACCAGGCGCGCTGGGCGCCCAGCGGCGACAATACGCAACCGTGGCGCTTTGAAGTCGTGGACCCGCGGCACGTGGTGGTACATGGTTTCGATACGCGCAGCCACTGCGTGTACGACCTCGACGGCCATCCCAGCCAGCTGTCGCTGGGCGCCTTGCTTGAAAGCATGGCAATGGCGGCCAGCTGCCACGGCTTGCGCATGGAAGCGCGCCGGCGCCTGTCCATGCCCGACACCCTGCCCACCTTCGATGTGCACCTGATCGACAACCCCGGCATGCAGCCCGATCCGCTGGCGGCCTTCTTGCCGCAGCGCAGCGTGCAGCGGCGCCGGCTCAGCACGCGCAGCCTGCGCGCCAGCGAAAAGGCGGCGCTGGCGGCCAGCTTGCCGCCCGGTTACGGCGTGCAGTGGTTCGAAGGCGGGCGCGCGCGCCTGGCCTGCGCGCGGCTGATGTTCGATAATGCGAAGCTGCGCCTGACCATGCCCGAAGCGCACAAGGTGCACCGCGACGTGATCGAATGGGGGGCGCGCTTCAGCAGCGACCGCATCCCGGAGCAGGCGCTCGGCGTCGATGCGATGACGGCGCGGCTGATGCGCTGGGTCATGCACAGCTGGCGCCGCGTGGATTTTTTCAATACCTGGCTGGGGGGCACCATTGCTCCGCGGCTGCAGATGGACTTGCTGCCGGGCCTGTATTGCGCCGCGCATTTCGCGCTGCTGGCCGATGCGCCGCCGCGCCATATCGACGATTACGTGGCGGCCGGCCGCGCCATGCAGCGCTTCTGGCTGACGGCCACGCAGCTGGGCTTGCAATTGCAGCCGGAACTGACGCCACTGATCTTTGCCCGCTACGTGCGTGAACGGCACACCTTTTCGCGCACCGATGGCATGCAGGAAATGGCGCAGGAGCTGGCCGTGCAATGCCAGGCTGTGCTGGGCGTCACGGCGGTCGAGCGGGCCGTGTTCCTCGGGCGCATCGGCGCGGGGCCGGCGGCCAGTGCGCGCTCGCTGCGCCGTCCGCTGCAAGACTTGCTGGTGGCGCCCACGGCGGGGCCATAAGGCTAGCAGCCGGGCTCAGCGGCGCCGCCTTGGCGCCATGCAAGCCAGCGCTGCCAGACCCGCCGCCAGCAGCGGCAAGGTGCCCGGCAGCGACACGGGCGTAACGCCAGGCACGTAGGCCAGTTCGGAACTGTTCAGCATGTTCAACACGAGGGTGTAGTTGCCCGCCACCAGATTGTCCGTGACGGCGCCATATTGCCCGCCGCATGTCTTTCCGGTGCCGGTGCCCGTGGGCGCGCCGCAGCCGCTGGGGTCGTAGGTGAATACGCTGCCGCTGGTGAGCGGCGTTTGCGCATAGCCCGCATTGAGGTTGGCGGCATCGGCCAGTTCGGTGCCGCCCAGGATGCCGGAGCCGAGGCTGCCGTCGGGCGCCCAGTTGAAGACGATCTGGCCATTGTCATCGATGATGCTGAACGTCATCGCCATATTTGTCGTGGCCGCCGAGCCCGTGCCGGCCAGGGCGTCCAGGTACAGCTGCATGAAAGGCATGGCCCGGAAGTCGAAGGCCAGGGTCGCGCCCGGCTGGCCGACGACGAAATTGATGGCCAGGGCCGTGCTGGAACCGTTGCGTCCCGAGGCATCCGCGCTGCCGCCGCCCGTCAGGAAGGTTTCCGCCGCATTCACCGTGTGTGTGCTGGTTGAGCTTGGCGGAAACGGGGGGATTTGCGAGCTGATGATTTGCGCCTCGCCGCGCGCGTACGCGGCGTTGCCCATGCCTTGCTGGGTAAAATCATTTTGTCCCTTGGTGACGGCGCCGCGTGTCGCTTGCGGCGCGTCGATCTCATTGCTGCCGCCGTTGATGACGCTGCTGCCGTTGAGCGTGGCGGTGGTGCGGGACAGGTCGATGTTGCTGATCAAGGTGGTGGAACCGGTGGGATTGCTGATGACCAGGCCAAAGACGCTGGTGTAGGAATAACCGTAGGCGGCGGCGCCGGCAGTGCCGCTGCCGGCCAGCAACAGCAATGCCAGCAGGGCCATGGGTAGTCGGGTACAAAAAAATGTAGTCATGAAAATCCTCTTCTCCTGGTCGGCCGCGTTGTAAGGAAAACCGACAGGCTTGCCACATAAAAAAGGCGAGGAGACTCCCTCGCCTGTAAATCCCCCCTGTTGCCTGGTTCAGGCGGCAACTTTGCGGCGACGGGCATAGCCCAGGCCAGCCAGGCCCAGGCCCAGCAAGGCCAAGGTGCCTGGTTCTGGTGTTGCCGCCTGTTTCACCAAGTCCACGCTTTCCACTGCATTCAAGGTCAAGGTGTAGTTGCCGGCCGTTAAAGCATTGCTGACGGAGCTGAAGTTGCTGCCGCAGGCCGTCCCCACGCCGGTGCCCGTGGGCGTGCCGCAGCCGGAAGGGTCGTAGGTGAACAGGTTGCCGCGCGTCAGGAAGTTGGTCGCCAGGCTGGTGTTCAGGTTGGCGCCATCGGCGTTTTCCGTGCCGCCGAAGATGCCCGAGCCGATCACGCCGTCTGGCGTCCAGTTGAACACCGTCAGGCCGGCCGCGTCCGTGATGGTGAAGGTGACGACCAGGTTGGCCGTGGCGGTGGACAGCTGCCCGACCGTACTTTGCAGGAAGACCTGCATGAAGGGCGACGCCAGGAAATCAAAGCTCAAGGTTGCCGTGGGCGAGCCGACGACGAAATCGACCGAGAAGCCCGTGGTCGAACCGTTGCGCCCGGACGCATCGGCCGTGCCGGCAGGTCCGTCAAGGTGAGCTTCGGCCACGTTCACTGCCTGGGTGGAGGTGGAGCCCGGGGGGAACGAAGGGAACTGTGTGCTGACGATTTGCGCATCGCCGCGTGAATAGTTGCCTGCTGGGCCTTGTTGCGTGAAGTCGTTTTCGCCCTTGATGACAGGGCCGACGTTGGCGCGTGGGGCATCGAGCGAACCGGCGCCGCCATTGATGACGCTCACGCCATTCAGGGTGGCCGTGCTGCGCGAGATGGTGGTGCTGTTGGCTACCGTGATCTGGCCCGTCGGCACGGCGATCACCAGGCCGAAGATGTTGTTGTACGAATAGCCGTAGGCGCCCGCCTGTGCGCTACCGGCGGCGCACAGCAGGGCCAGTGCCGCTGTGGCCGGGAGCAGTTTCAGTTTCGAGAGTTTCATTGTATTCACCTCGTGGTTGAGTGAGTCTGGAAGTCTTGCCTGAGACCTGTCGGCAGGTGCTCATGGCCAGTACCTAGCGACTTCCATGCCAACGCATGAGGTTCTTTTGAAATCAATGACTTGGCGTGCTTTTGTTGACGCTGTGCAGGCTTTGCTAGACACGCTGTAAGAAAAACCGACGCCGCCCTTCAAGGCTGTCCGCCTTGTGGCAACGAGCCCAGCAGGACGTGTATATGCGGCAGCAAGCGTTGCCCTGGAACATAGTCGCGCATGGCCGTGGCCAGCTGACGCGCCGCCAGCTTGGCCCGGCCATCGTCGAGCATGCGCGTGGCGGCATGGCGCAGAGTGGTTTCCTGGAAGCGGTCGGCGCGCAGCAGCAGGCCGGCGCCGGCACCCACGATGCCGTGCATGTTGAGGAATTGGTCGAGGTTGCCGGCGATGCCGATGACGGGCACGCCTGCCGCCAGCGCCTGCTGGCTGGTGGGGCTGCCGCCGTTGCAGATCACCAGGCTGGCGCGCCGGGCGGCCGCGTCGCCCGGCAGAAAGGGCGCGACATAGGCATTCGGCGGCACGGCGTCGACGCGGATGGTGCCGGCTGTGGCCGCCAATACGGTGACGGGCAGGGGCGCCAGCGCGCGCAGCACGCGCGGCAGCAATGTTCCCTGACCGGAACTGCCCAGGGTGACATAGATGATGGGCCGTCCGCTGCTCAGTTCCGGGCGCTGCCACCAGTCCGGCAAGTCGAGCGGCGGCGCCCAGATGATGGGACCCAGGTAGTCGTGCGTGGACGGCATGCCGTGCGGCGGGAACAGTTGCGGAATATCCGCATACAAGGTGCGGTCGGCATCCGTATAGATGCGCCGCAGGTCGCTGCCCAGCGATGGCAGACCATGGCGGCGGCGCACGCGGTTCAGGGGCACGGCGTGCGAGGCGAAGGCCAGCGGGCGGATCAGGCGGAACAGGGGATCGGCCAGCCAGACGGGCAGCACGCCCGTCAGGGGCAGGCTGGGCACCGTATAGTGCTGGCGCACCCAGGGGCTCCAATAGGCATTGCTGACGGTCATGTAGGGAATGCGCTGCAGGCGCGCGCTGACCGATAGCGACAAACGGAAGTCGCCGATCACGAGATCGGGCTGGACGGCATTGAGCAGGCGCAGGTCGTCTTCCACATAGGCGTGCAGGGTGCTTTCCGTATACACGGGCTTGCCGTGCGCCAGCGCCTGCAGAAATTGCAGCGATGAAATACTGTCGATGCGCCAGCGGCGGAAGGGGGCTTGCTTGAAACAAAAGTCATACCCATCGGCGCAGGCAAAATGCACCTCGTATTCTTCCTCGTCCAGGCCCTGGGCCAGACTCAGGGGACGGCCAACATGGGCCAGAGTCACTGCCTCGGCCATAAAGAGGATTTTCTTGCGCGCCATGGAGATCGCTTGCACTCGTGCTGGAGGGATGCCTGCGAAGTTGGAGTGGCGCCACGCCGTTTAGTTCCCCGCAGCGTGCCAGTGGCGGGCGCCAGGATTTGGCCGTATCGGCTACAGTCGGGCAAAGGAGGCCACCATGCAGCCACAATTCCATCTTGCCCAGTTGCGTGCGCACAGCACGCCCGAACCCGATATGCCGCCACCGCCGGAAGGCGATCCCCTCACGCCGCCGCCGGAACAGCCGCCGCACATCGACCCTGTACCGGTCGAGGAACCAACGCCGCCGCCGCCGCCCGTGAAAATGCATTGATTGGCTTCGGACCGTGGCGCCGCGCCATGGCCTGCGGTGGGCGGACGGATGCCATGTTTATTTCCAATCGGAAATGGGAGGCGCGAGCCTCGCCAGGGGCACGCCATTTAAACAACAAAAATGCGCATAAATGTTGCCGAGTGGATACAAATTTAGCGCCAACTGTCGAGTGTCATGCGGCCGTCACGATTCTGTTCTTATAATGAGACATCATAAAAATTCTTGTACAGGAGACCATCGTGGGCAATTCCTTGCATAACAAAATCTACCTGGGCCGGCGGCCTGTGATCACCAGCAAACACCTCGTGGCGCTGGCCCTGGCGGGCGCCGTGGCTGGTTGCGGCCTGGCATGGCTGCTGCTGCGCAGCTACAAATAACGCTCATCACGCCCGTGTTTCCGCCGCCTGGCCGCCTGGCTGGCGGCGGTAGATTCACGTTGCCTGTTGCCGATGCGCAGCGGGGCGCGTACCATGGGGGCCGAACACCTGGCCTTTTATGGAAAAGTAATGAAGAACGAGAAATTAACAACCGATGAATATGACGCGCTGGAGCAAGTTGCACGCGGCATCAAGACCGAGCGCCCCAGTGCTTGCGTTGCCCGCAATGCCAAGCGCCTGTCCGGCCTGAAGCTGCTCAGCTATGCACGCGACGGCCGTCTGTCCATCACCGAGAAAGCACAACAACTGCTGTTCCTGCGCCGCTGCATCATGGGTTTGCGCGCTGTCGCCACCGATCCGCTGACCAAGCTCGATACGGACGTGGCGTATTTCCTGGGCAAGAAAGCCCACATCGTGGCGCGTGCCGAAGGCGAAGGCCACGACATTTCCGACAAGGGCCGCGAGTCGCTGGCCGATATCGACACCCTGGGCCTGTAAGGCTCACCAACCGGCCCCTGGGGCCGGTTTTCACATTCCCCTCACTTTTATTCCCCCTTGGAGAACACTTTGGACAGCGCGATGAACTGGTCGGCCCACGAACTGACGATGACGGTCTTGATGACGCCCGATATGGCCAACTTTTCCGGCAACGTGCACGGCGGCACCATCCTGAAATACCTCGACAGCGTGGCCTACGCCTGCGCCAGCCGCTATTCGGGCAGCTACGTGGTGACCTTGTCCGTGGACCAGGTGATGTTCCTGCAGCCTATCCACGTGGGCGAACTGGTGACGTTCCTCGCCTCGATCAATTACACGGGCACGACGTCGATGGAAGTGGGTATTCGCGTGGTGACGGAAAACATCCAGCAGCGCCTGGTGCGTCACGCCAACAGCTGCTATTTCACGATGGTGGCCGTGGACGCCAACCGCAAGCCGGTGGCCGTGCCGCCGCTGGTGCTCGAGACGCCGGAGCAGCACGCGCGCTTCGAGCAGGCCAAGCTGCGCAAGCTGTCGCGCCAGAAGGTGTCGAAAAAATAAATGTGGCGGACATGAAAAAACGGCCACCAGAGCGATCTGGTGGCCGTTTTTTATTGCTTGCCGGCTGTTGGCGGCATGGCGCCGTGATTAACGGTCGCCGTAGCTGCGGCGTGCGCCGTCGGTGCTGCGCGGGTTGGAACCCTTGTAGCCGCCGCCGGTGCTCGGTGCGCCGTCTTTGCGTGGTGCGCCTGGCTTGCTGAACGTGCGTTGGCCTGGCTTGGCGCCGCCACGGTTGTCGCCTGGTTTCCAGCCGCCTGGACGGGCGCTCGAACGTGGTGCCGATGCCGTTTTCTTCGGCTCGAAACCTTCGATGACATTGACCGGGATCAATTGCTTGGTGAAGCGTTCGATGCGCTTGACGTTCATGCCTTCAGCGTGGTTCACCAGCGAGATGGCCAGGCCGTTGCGGCCAGCGCGGCCGGTACGGCCGATGCGGTGGACGTAGTCTTCCGGGAACTTCGGCAGATCGTAGTTGAACACGTGGGTGATCGTTGGCACGTCGATACCGCGGGCGGCAACGTCGGTGGCAACCAGCACTTTGACCTGGCCGCGGCGCATGCCGTCCAGGGTGCGGTTACGCGCGCCCTGATGCATGTCGCCGTGCAAGGCGGCAGCCGAGAAACCGGCGATGTTCAGACGGTCGGCGATGGTGTCGGCGTCACGCTTGGTGGCGGTGAACACAACAGCCTGGTCCAGCGATTCGTCGCGCAGCAGGTGGTCCAGCAGGCGATTCTTGTGCGACAGGTCGTCGACGAAGTGAACGCGCTGGGTGATGTTTTCATGCTTGTTGCTCGAGCTTGCCACTTGGATGACCAGCGGGTTCTTCGTGATGCGGCGCGCCATGTTGCCAACGACGCCGTCCAGGGTTGCCGAGAACAGCATGGTTTGACGGCCTTCTGGCGTCGCTTCCACGATTTTTTCGATGTCGTCGATGAAACCCATGTCCAGCATGCGGTCGGCTTCGTCCAGCACCAGGATTTCCAGTTGCGAGAAGTCGATCTTGCCCGAGTCCATGTGGTCGATCAGACGGCCAGGGGTCGCGACCAGAATCTCAGGATTCTTGGCCAGCAATTGCATCTGTTTAGGGTAAGGCATGCCGCCCAGAATCGACACAGCCTTGATGCGGCGGATGCCGGTGCTGTACTTGTCGGTGTTGGTGGTTACTTGCAGGGCCAGTTCGCGCGTTGGCGTCAGCACCAGCATTTTTGGCTGGGCAGCCTTGAAACGTGGGCGCTCGCCGCGGGCGCGCGATGCTTGCATTTCCTGGTTTGGCGTCTTGCCGGCGGCGCTTTGTTCGGCGCTGGCCAGTTTGTGCAGCGACGGCAGCATGAAAGCTGCGGTCTTGCCCGAACCGGTCTGCGACGAGACCAGCAGGTCACGGCCTTCGATCGCGGCTGGAATCGCTTGCGACTGTACCGCGGTTGGCGCGGTGTAGCCCGATTCGGTCAGAGCGGCGATGATGGACGGATGCAGGCCTAAGGATTCAAATGTCATTCTTTTCTTTCGTAAAAATCAGCGTTCTTGCAAAAAGCAGAACGCAAAATAGCAACGCCAACCAAAACGAAATGACTCAACTAGAAAGAAATTTCGGCACAAAAGCTTTGCGCCGGGACGGTGTCAGGTGCGACACACAAGGCGGGAGGGCTTTATAAGCGGCATCCTGTGGATGCGCTAAGGCTTGCGAAGCTGCTAAGTTTGTAGTGCATGACTGCGGTGTTGCCATCGCTTCAAGGGAACATATTGCAGCGCACAACGACACTATACCGTATTTGACGCCGTTTTGCACGGGCTAAATGGGAAGAAACGAAAGTCCTACCACGTTTTGAACATGTTTCCTATGTGAAATCAGTAGGAGTACGTAGTTTTCTCTCGTTTGTGAGCATGGCCACGATGTCGGCGGGCAGCGGCGGCGCCTGTCGCGTTTCCCTGGCCAGATTGATTTGCCGGGTGACCTGCGCCAGTTCGACCAGGCTGTGTTCGAGCTGATACGTTCCCTTTGCGTGCAGCCATGCCAGTACGTCGGCCAGGTGCCAGATGGTGGCGCTGCCTTCATGCACGGGCAGGGGGAAGCTGTGGCGGTATTTGCTCATCAGCTTATGCAGGTTTTGCCGCGAGAGGCCCAGCACCTGCGCCACATCGGTCAGGCCCACGAAGTCGGGCGAAGCCTCGACCAGCACGGCATCGGGCACGATGGCCTTGACGTCGGCCATGGCGCTGAGCAGCGCTGCGTTGGCATTGCTGGCCTCGCGCGTGAATTCCAGCGCCAGGCGTCCCGCTTGCCCGATGCCGACCAAGGCGTCGTCGCAACCGCCGCCGCCCAGGCGCTCGGCCAGCGCGTCGAGGTCGTGTTCGTGGTCGGGCAGGCGGTACTTGAGAGTAAAGATGTAATCCATGATGGTTATTCCCTGGATTTGCGTCGCATGCAGTCGTGCAGCAGTTTATTGAAAGTGCAATTATCGACCACCCGGCGGATCGCCCGCGCGTGGTTGCCCGGGTTTTTTGGCGTGCTCCAGATGCAGGCGATGCAACTTCTCCACAGCGACAGCCGTCGTCATTGTAGGGGCAATAGATCTTGCCCCAGGCATGGCTGCCGCCCATTTCCACTCGCCAGCCCTGGCTTTCCGCATGGCGCAGCGCCGCTTCGATTTCTTTCTTGGGATGCGAGGAGCGCGCCATGCGATGCCTCCAATGTAGGTCGATTTTTATAGGTTGTCAAGTGACAACCGATAAAAATCGACCATCACCGCATCACTCTACTTCGGGATTAACGGCCATCACTTGCGAAAAGCCGCCATCGACGTAGGTAATCTCGCCCGTGATGCCGGAGGCCAGGTCGGACAGCAGAAAGGCGGCCGTGTTGCCGACCTCTTCGATGGTGACATTGCGCCGCAGCGGGGCGTGCTCGGCCACAAAGCCCAGCAGTTTACTGAAATCCTTGATGCCGGAAGCGGCCAGGGTCTTGATGGGGCCGGCGGAAATGCCGTTGGCGCGGATGCCGCGCGGACCCAGCGATTCGGCCAGGTAGCGCACGGACGCTTCCAGCGACGCCTTGGCCAGGCCCATGGTGTTGTAGTAGGGCACGGCACGCACGGCGCCCAGGTAGGTCAGGGTCAGGACTGACGCGCCCGGATGCAGCAGGGGCAGGGCGGCCTTGGTCATGGCGGGGAAACTGTAGGCGGAAATGTCGTGCGCGATGCGGAAACTGTCGCGCGACAGGCCGTCGAGGAAATCGCCGGCGATCGCTTCGCGCGGCGCAAAGCCGATGGCGTGCACCAGGCCGTCCAATTGATCCCAGTGGCGCGCCAGGTCGCTGAAGACGGCGCTGATCTGTTCGTCGCTGGAAACGTCGCAGTCAAATACCAGTTCGCTGCCAAATTCCGCCGCAAACTCCGTGATGCGCTCCTTGAAGCGGTCACCCACATACGTGAAGGCGAGGGTGGCGCCCTCGCGGTGGCAAGCCTTGGCGATGCCATAGGCGATGGAGCGGTTCGACAGCAAGCCCGTGATGAGGATTTTTTTGCCTTGCAAGAAAGCCATGACGACTCCTGTCTGGGTAGGTGGGCGGGTAAGGCGGATGTGCAACCGGCCGCGACAGCAAAGCTGTGGCGGCCGGTGAGGTCACTCTATACAGATCAGGCGATCAGTGACGGGCCTTGGCTCGGCTGTTACCGCCGCCGCGCTGGATGCGTGGTTTCACCAGGGAAATTGGCGCGGCTTGCACCTTGCCGCCCTTGGTGACGCGGCGCACGGCTTTGGCGACCCGTTCAGGACGGTCCGCTTCCAGCAGCATGGTGGCGCTGTCGGCGATTTCCTGGGTGATGTCGTTGTTCATCGTGGCCGAAGTTTTCGGCACGAGGATGGTGGAGCCGGCGCGCAAACGCGTGCGCTGGGGAATGTTGTTGGCCTGGCGCAGCACGTCGGCCGTGGTGCCGAATTTCGACGCCAGCGTTTCGATGCGTTCGCGCGCATTGGTGATCTTGTGCGTGGTCCAGCTCGACAAGGCATGGCCCCATTGCGCCAGGTTGGTGGTGAACTTGGCGGCGTTTTCCTGCGGCAGCAGAATCTTCGTCTTTTCGTCACCGATGATGACGGGGCGGTTAAATTGCGGATTCAAGGCCTTGAATTCATCCATCGACAGTTCGGCCAGCTGGGCGGCGACAGTGATGTCGATGTCGCTGGTCTTGTCGATGGCAGTGAAGTAGGGCTGGTTGTCGACCACGGGCAGGGTCAGGCCGAACTGGGCCGGATTGGCGATGATGTTTTTCACCGCTTGCAATTTCGGCACGTAGTTGCGCGTTTCGGCCGGCATCAGGTCGGCCAGGCTTTCGAAGTCGGTCGGCTTGCCCAGCGCCTGGTTTTTCTTGATGGCGCGCTGCACCGAGCCTTCGCCCCAGTTGTAGGCGGCCAGGGCCAGTTGCCAATCGCCAAACATGTCATACAGGCGCTGCAGATACGTCAGGGCCGCATCGGTCGAGGCCAGCACGCCGCGGCGCTCGTCCTTGAACATGTTTTGCTTGAGGTTGAAATCGCGTCCCGTGGCGGGCACGAATTGCCACATGCCGGCCGCATTGGCGCTCGAGAACGCTTGCGGGTTGAAGGCGGACTCGATGAACGGCAGCAAGGCCAGTTCCGTCGGCATGCCGCGTTTTTCCAGTTCCTGCACCACGTGGAAGATGTAGCGCGAGGCGCGCGCCGTGGTGCGGGCGATGTAGTCGGGGCGGGTGGCGTACCAGTTGACGTGATTCGCTACCAGCTGGTTGTTGATGTCGGGAATCGCATAGCCGCTGCGGATGCGGCCCCAGACGTCGGCTTCGCGCAGCGGATCGGAATTGTCGCTGAGGTTTTTCAGCAGACGATCGGTCTTTTGCAGGCGGTTGTCGAGGGTGGGGAGTTTCGCCGTGACCTGGGCGGTCATCGGGATCAGGGCGGGCGTGGCGGCGGCGACTGGCGCGTTATCGCTCTCAACACCGGCTTCGTACGCCTGGCTGAGGGCGGGCGCAAGCGCCAGGGCCAACGCCGCCAGGACGGTAGATTTAAAGGAGTTTTCGTGCATAGTGTTCCATTGTTGTCGTCGGAGAAACATCGGACAGACCCATGATTAAGCTGCGAGTGTACGTATATCCACATGCCGGAGTCAAGAATTATGTCAGCATGATGACAGCACATAGGCGTCAATAGCGATGTTTCCAGTCGCTAATAATGCAATTATGACAAATTTAATTTGCCAGATGTGCGATTCGGCCGCTGTTATAGCATACATGGGCAGGGGTATGGCGCAAGACTGGATGGGGCCCGTTATGAGGCTGCGCAAAAGTGCGTACAATTTGGCTTTGGCTGGCCATTCAGTCGCCGGTCGCTTTATTGATAGAGAGTCAAGTATATGAACACCCCGCCGCGCCACGACGACGACAACGCCGTCATCATCGCCAATACCGTTGCCTGGCTGGAAAAGGCCGTGATCGGCCTGAATCTGTGCCCGTTCGCCAAGGCCGTGCACGTCAAGAAGCAGATACGCTATGTGGTATGCGAATCGAGCAATCCCGAAGATTTGCTGGCGATGCTGATGGACGAGCTGCAAACCCTGGCCGACACGGATCCCGAGCAGATCGACACGACCTTGCTGATCCACCCGTACACCTTGAACGATTTCCTCGACTACAACGAGTTCCTCGACGTGGCCGACGCGGCAGTGGAAGACATGCATCTGGCCGGCGAACTGCAAGTGGCCAGTTTCCACCCGAACTACCAGTTTGCCGAGACGTTCGAGGACGACATCAGCAACTACACCAACCGCTCGCCGTACCCGACCCTGCACCTGCTGCGCGAAGACAGCATCGAGCGCGCCGTCGAGGCCTTCCCGGAAGCGTCGGAAATCTTCGACAAGAATATCGCCACCCTGGAAGCGCTGGGCGCCGAAGGTTGGGAAAAGCTTGGCTTGCCGAAGGTATCCTGATGGCTGACAAGGAATTGCCGCCGCGTCCAGACACGCCCTGCGTGGCCGTGTGCTCGACGACGTTCGATGAAATCTGCCGCGGCTGCGGCCGCACCGTGGTGGAAGTGGCCCACTGGGTGTCGATGACGGATGAAGAGAAGGAAGTGGTGTGGGTGAGGATATTGGCGCAAGGGTATCCGCGCAGGAATACCTGATTTAACCCAACTGCAACTGCAGGGGTCAGACCCCCAAGGACGCTAACGCAGAGCTCAGCGTTGGCGGCCGCGAGGGTCTGACCCCGGTACTGTTGACGCTAACGATTAATAGCTGCCGATGAAATCTTTCTTGCCGACTTCGATACCATTGTGGCGCAGGATGTCGTACGCCGTCGTCGCGTGGAAGAAGAAGTGCGGCAGTGCGTAGTGGAACAGATAGGTCTGGCCCGTGAAGTGCTTGGTCTTTTCGCCGCTGCCGGTGGTGATGGCGCGCGTTTCGCTGCCGTCGATGTCCGCTTGCGGCAGGCTGTCCAGGAAAGCGATGGTTTTCACGATGCGCGCTTTCAGTTCAGCAAAGCTCTGTTCGCTGTCTTCGTACGGAGGCACGGCTACGCCGGCCAGGCGCGCGCCGCAGCCCTTGGCGAAGTCGGTGGCGATCTGGATCTGGCGCACGAACGGCAGCATGTCCGGGAACAAGCGGAATTGCAGCAGGGCGTTCGGGTCGATTTTCTTGTCTTGCGCGTGCGTTTCCGCCTTGTCCAGGATGGCGGCCAGGCTGCCCAGGATCTGTTTGAAGACGGGGATCGAAGCGGAGTAGATGGAGAAGGTCATGGTGGTTCCTCTAGGTAAAGTGGCGCGATGATAGCAAGCTGCGCGTTTTTCTGCTGGCGCCGGCCGGGCGCGCCGGCCAGCGTGTGGCTTTTCAACCCTGTTTATATGACATGAGGACACCGCTGGCGCGTGTTTATTGGTGACTTACCCCGCTTTTTCCATGCATAATTGCTCCTCATAAAGTTTCTTCCCGCCTGACCACCTGACTTCCCCTGTAGAGTTCAATGATCGCCCGCCTGATCCCTGTTGCCCTGTTGCCGCATGTTTAATTCACCTTACCAGCGCCTGCGCGCCAGCCTGCGCGTGCTGTATGGCTCATCGATCTATGGCGCCTTGCTGCTGGTGGTATTTGGCGGCCTCGTCGTTCCCGCCATCTTCGGCAGCTACGTGCTCGTCGGCGTGCATGAGCGCCAGTCGGCGCGCACCAGCCTGAACGAGGCCTTGCAGCGCAATGTCGACATCCTGGCGCTGGGCATGCAGGAGTCGCTGTGGAACATGAATGCGGAATCGGCCCATTCGCTGGTCGAGTCGGTGATGCGCGACCGTTCCGTGCTGCTGGTGAAAGTGCTGGGGCAGGGCGACACGGAATTCATCAGCCTGCAGGCGCCGCAGCGGCCCGTGGGCAATCTGTACCGCGCCGGGCGCGACATTCTCGTGCGCGGCGAACGCATCGGCCACGTCGTCGTCGAGATGGACGATGCGCGCAGCCAGCAGGAACTGCGCGAAAAGCAGATGTCGTATATTTTCGTGCTGGGCGCGCAGCTGGCCGTGTCGATGGCGCTGATCGTGCTGTTCCTGAACCGCCGCCTGCTCAAGCCCCTGCGCCGCCTGACGCGCTTTTCCGACCGTCTGTCGCACGGCGATTTCGACACGCCCCTGGCCTCGCACGGCAATGACGAACTGGGTCGCCTGACGGCCCAGCTCGAGCAAATGCGCGCCGCCATCGGCCAGCTGTTCGAGGATGTGGGTCAGCGCGAAGAGCGTTTCCGCACCATCGTCACGCAAGTGCCGGGCGCCGTCTTCCGCTACCGGCCCGACGGCCCCATCGATTTTGTCAGCGACGCCATCGAAGACATTTCCGGCTATTCGGCGCGCCAGTTCATGCGCGGCACCACGCATGCCTGGGCCGACCTGATTTGCCCGGAAGACCGCCGCGAGCATCGCCGCGCCGTCCGCCAGGCCGTGCATGACGGGCGGCCGTATGCGCTGGAATACCGCATCATCGACGCTTTCGGCATCGAGCGCTGGGTGGCCGAGAATGGCCAGCCGCAGGCGGGCGAGCAGGGCGTCATCTGGATCGACGGCATCATCGCCGACATCAGCCAGCGCAAGCACCACGAGATGCGCATCGAAGCGCTGCTGACGGAGCAGAGCGCGATCCTCGACAACGTGATGTTCGGCGTGATGTTCGTGCGCCACCGCCGCATCATTTCCGTCAACCGCCGCTGCGAGGAACTGTTTGGCTACGGCCATGCCGAGATGACGGGCAATTCCACCGCCATCGTGTTTACCAGTTCGTATGACTTCGAGGAGGCGGGCGAGCGCCAGTATCCGGCGCTGGCCGCGGGCGGCGATTTCAGCGAGGAGCGCCAGTACAAGCGCCGCGACGGCAGCCTGTTCTGGGCGCTGGTGAGCGGCTGCGCGCTCGATCCGCTGCGCCCCAACGAGGGCAGCATCTGGGTGTACGCCGATATCACGGCGCGCAAGGAAGCCGAAGAAAAACTGCGTTTGTCGGCCACGGTGCTCGAACACATCGCCGACGGCGTGATGGTGGTCGATGCCGATGGCATCATCGTTACCGTCAATCCCGCATTCACGCAAATCACGGGCTACGCCGAAGCCGAAGCGGTCGGCCAGCACTCTTCTCTGACACGCTCGGCGCGCCACGATGCGGCGTTCTACCAGGCTATGTGGGACGAATTGAAGACCAGCGGTTTCTGGCGCGGCGAGATCTGGCACCAGCGCAAGAACGGCGAGCTGTATCTGGAGTGGCTGACCATCAGCGCCGTGCGCGACGCGCGCGCCGGCACCACGCATTACGTGGGCGTGTTCAGCGATATCACTCTGATCAAGGAGTCGCAGGAAAAGCTCGACCACATGGCCCACCACGACCCGTTGACGGCGCTGCCGAACCGGCTGCTGTTCCACGACCGTCTGCAGCACGCCTTGCTGCGCGCCGCGCGCGACCAGGAGCAGCTGGCCGTGCTGTTCATCGACCTGGACCGCTTCAAGAACGTCAACGACACCCTGGGCCACCATGTGGGCGACGAACTGCTGCAAAAGGTGGCCGGCCAGCTGGCGGCCCGCCTGCGCGAAGGCGATACCCTGGCGCGCCTGGGTGGCGACGAGTTCATCGTCCTGCTCGAACGCATCGACGGCGAATATGGCGCCACGCAGGTGGCGGAAAAGCTGATGACCATGTTCGACCAGCCGTTCACGGTGGCCGGCCACGAGCTGTTCGTTACCTGCAGCGTGGGTATCAGCCTGTACCCGGACGATGCGCTGGACTTGAACATGCTGATCCGGAATGCCGACGTGGCCATGTACCAGGCGAAGGCGCGCGGACGCAATGGCTACCGTTTCTATGCGCCGTCGATGACGGGCGAGGGCGTCGAGCGGCTGCGCCTGGAAACCTTTTTGCGCCGCTCGATCGAGAAGAACGAGATGTTCCTCAATTACCAGCCGCAGGTGGAAATCGAAACGGGCCGCCTGGTTGGCGTCGAGGCCCTGGTGCGCTGGAACCACCCGGAACTGGGCCTGGTGCCGCCGGCCCGCTTCATCCCGTTGGCCGAAGACAGCGGTTTCATCAACCAGCTGGGCAAATGGGTGCTCGACGAAGCGTGCCGCCAGATGATGCGCTGGCAGGCGCAGGGCTTGCACGTGCCGAAGATGGCCGTGAATCTGTCGGTAAAACAGTTCGAGCGGGGCAGCATCGCCGGCATGGTGGCCGCCATATTGAAGGAGACAGGCCTCCAGCCGCAGCGCCTGCAACTGGAAGTGACGGAATCCGTCATCATGAACACGGGCGACGCCCTCGGTTTCATCAACGACTTGCACGCCATCGGCGTGGGCCTGGCCATCGACGATTTCGGCACAGGCTATTCCTCGCTCGCGTATCTGAAGCAGCTGCCCGTGCAGACCCTGAAGATCGACCGTTCCTTCATCAAGGATATCTCGACGGACGTCAACGACGAAGCCATTGCGATTGCCATCATCCAGCTGGGCAAGAGCATGCAATTATCGGTGATCGCCGAAGGCGTGGAGACGGAAGAGCAGGCCGCCTTCCTGCTGCGCCATGGCTGCAAGCTGGCGCAAGGTTATTTTTATAGCCGTCCGGTGCTGGCTCAGGATATGCTGGAGCGCTGGATCGATCATTAACTGATAAAGGGTATTCCATGGCCGCAGAAAAAAACACGTCGCGCCGCCGTTTCCTGCTCGGCGGCCTGGGTCTCGGCGTGGCCGGCGTGGGCGCCCTGGTGCTGGGCTGGGGCGTGCTGCCGCCGCGCCAGCGCCTGCATGGCAGCGCGCCGCTGCCTTTGGTCGACGGCGCCGTGGCCTTGAACGGCTGGCTGGCTATTCAAGCTGATGGCAGTGTCCTCCTGGCCATGCCGCGCAGCGAGATGGGGCAGGGCGTGCATACGGCCTTGCCGATGCTGGTGGCCGAGGAGCTCGACGTGCCGCTGGCCAGCGTCAAACTGATCCAGGCGCCGAACGATAAGATCTTCGGCAATGTCGCCATGCTCAAGGACAGCCTGCCTTTCCATCCGGACGACCAGGGACGCTTGAAGGCGCTGGCGCAGTGGACGGTCGCCAAGGCGGCGCGCGAACTGGGCGTGATCGTCACGGGCGGTTCGTCCAGCGTGAAGGATGGCTGGGGGCCCATGCGCGAGGCGGGCGCTTCCGCGCGCGCCATGCTGGTAGGCGCCGCCGCCGCGTTGTGGCAGGTGCCGGCCGCGCAGTGCCGCACGCAGGATGGCGCAGTGATCCACCCGGACGGCCGGCGCGCCAGCTACGCCAGCCTGGCGCAGCGCGCCGCCAGCATCGACCCCGGCACGCCCGTGCTGAAACTGCCCAAGGATTTCAAGCTGATCGGCCAGCCGGCGCCGCGCCGCGACACGCCGTCGAAAGTCAATGGCAGCGCGCGTTTCGGCATCGATGCGCGTCCGCCCGGCATGCTGTATGCAGCCCTGCATCTGCCGCCGCGCCTGGGCGATACCCTGTCCGCGTTCGACGCGGCGCCCATACTCGCCATGCCCGGCGTGAAAAAGGTGCTGGACCTGACGCCGCAACTGGCGCGGCGCAGCGTCTCGTGCGCCGCCGTGGTGGCCGACACCTGGTGGCGGGCCAAGCAGGCGGCGGCCGCCTTGCCGACGCAGTGGAAGGCTGGACCGCAGGCGAACCTGTCCAGCGCCGCCGTCTACGCGGAGTTTGCCCGCCTGCTCGACAGTGAGGCAGGCTATGCGTATCACGCCAGCGGCGAGGTGGAAAGCAAAGCCGTGCAGGGCATGCGACAGGTCAGCGCCGAGTACCGCGCGCCGTTTCTCGCGCACGCCGCCATGGAACCCGTCAACTGCACCGCGCAGGTGAAAAATGGCAAGGTGATGCTGTGGGCCTCGACGCAGGCGCCTGGCATCGCCGTCGACGTGGCGGCGAAAGTGGCCGGCGTCGATGCGAAGGACGTCAGCATCGAAGTGCTGCTGCTCGGTGGCGGTTTCGGCCGCCGCCTGGAAGTGGACATGATCGCGCAAGCCGTGGCCATCGCGCTGCAGTGCGATGGCGCGCCCGTGCAGCTGGTGTGGACGCGCGAGCAGGACACAAAGCACGATATGTACCGTCCCGCCGCGCTGGCCCGCTTTGCCGCCCGCCTCGACGAACATGGCCGCATCGCTTCCTGGGACAACAAATCCGTCAGCGGCTCCATCACGCACCAGTACCTGCACCGCAATTTCGGCCTGCCCGGTGCGGGGCCGGACAAGACGACGGCCGAAGGCGAATTTGACATGCCGTATGAAATCGCCAATCAGCGCATCGCCCACGTGATCGCCGATAGCGCTGTTCCCATCGGCTACTGGCGCTCGGTCGGGCATTCGCACAACGCCTTTTTCAAGGAAAGCTTTATCGACGAACTGGCGCACGCGGCGGGGCAGGACGGCATCGCCTTCCGCCGCGCCATGCTGGTGCGGCATCCGCGCCACCTGGCCGTGCTCGATGCGGCAGTTGCCAAGGCCGGAACTCCTCCGCCCGGCCATGCGCATGGCGTGGCCTTGCACCAGTCGTTCGGCAGCATCGTCGCGCAAGTGGCGCAGGTGTCCGTGGAAAACGGCGAAATTCGCGTGCAGCGCGTCGTGTGCGCCATCGATTGCGGCATCGCCGTCAATCCGAACATCATCGCCCAGCAGATGGAGTCGGCCGTGCTGTTCGGCCTGTCGGCGGCGCTGGGCGGCGAGATCACCTTCAAGGAGGGGCAAGTCGAGCAGGGCAACTTCCACGACTATCCCGTGCTGCGCATGGGGCAAACGCCCGAGGTGGAAACCGTCATCATCGCCAGCGCCGAGCATCCGGAAGGCGTGGGCGAACCGGGCACGCCGCCGATTGCGCCAGCTGTTGCCAACGCCGTGTTCAGTCTGACGGGGAAAAGGCTGCGCAACCTGCCGCTGCGCCTGGCTTGATGTGGATCAGGCCAGGGTGGCGGCCAGCATGTGACGCAGATTGCAGTCGCGCTGCCAGTCGCGCCGCTCCTGCGTGCTGCTGGCCAGCGCGGCCAGTTCCTCGGCGCTGAGCGCCTGCTGCGCCTGCACCATGCGGTGCGCCAGGCCGCCGTCCGGCAGCACGGTGCCGAAGAAGGCCACGTTGTCTTCGCGCTGTATCAGCAGGGTGGGGAAGTTGTCGATGTCGAGGTCGCCCACCACGTCGGCCTGGTCTTCGATGTCGATCCAGACAAAGACGGTGTCCGGGTGGCGCGCGGCCAGTTCCTCGAACGTGGCGCGGTAGCTGCCGCAAGTGCCGCACCACAGCGCGCACAGGCAGGCCACCGTCCAGCGCGGGCCGGCCAGGGTTGCCGCGACGTCGGCGCGGTTATCGGTCGTGAGGGTCAGGCTGTGCATGGTCGTTTCTATTGGTAGGCGGATGGGCGCGGGCGCCCGATGCGCGTATTCTACCGCGCCCGGCGACGCCAGTCCCGGGAATGCATGGGCTTGTTTAGCCGTGTTTTTTGATGCAATCCACCTTTCTGGTGGATAATGCTGGTAATTGCGCGCTGATTACGCTGGTCCATGCTGTTTCCTGGCCCCGCAGCCTGACCCCTCCAGTCTGTTTTCATGCCCTGCCCGGTGTCAGCGCTCCCGCCTTTATTTATTTTTATTATGGAATTAGCCAGCTTATGTTGAGTTACCGCCACGCCTTTCACGCGGGTAATCACGCCGATGTGTTGAAACATTATGTGCAGATTCAGTTGTTGCAATATCTGAATCAAAAAGATACCGCCTATAGTTATATCGATACCCATTCCGGCGCGGGCGTGTATGCGCTCGACGGTGGTTATGCCTCGAAAAACGCCGAGTACGAAACGGGCATCGCGCCCCTATGGGACCGTACTGACTTGCCTGCCTCGCTGGCCGAGTACATGAAACTGATCAAGGAAATGAATCCGAGCGGAAAGATGCGCTACTACCCGGGTTCGCCGTACTGCGCCGACAAGGTCAGCCGTGAGCAAGACCGTCTGCGCCTGTTCGAGCTGCATCCTGCCGATGCCAAGATTCTGGCAGACAACTTCCGCAAGGTCGAGGCGCATGCGCTGGCCCAGGGCGAGCGTCCGACCGTGCGCGGCAAGCGCGTGCTCATCACCAAGGCTGACGGCTTCCAGAGCCTGAAAGCCCTGCTGCCGCCGCCATCGCGCCGCGCGCTGGTGCTGATCGACCCGCCGTATGAAGACAAGATGGACTACCGCAAGGTCAAGGACACCCTGGCCGACGCCCTCGTGCGTTTCCCGTCGGGCATGTATGCCGTCTGGTACCCGGTGCTGCAGCGCATGGAATCGCGCCAGTTCGCCGACAAGCTCAAGCAGCTGCCCAGCTCGGACTGGCTGCACGTGACCCTGACGGTCAACACCCCGTCGCCTGACGGTTTCGGCTTGCACAGCAGCGGCATGTTCATCCTGAACCCGCCGTACACCCTGGAGCCGATGCTGCGCGAAGTCATGCCCTACCTGGTGAAGGTGCTGGGCCGCGACGATGGCGCGAAGTTTGTATTGGAAACGGGCAAGGGCGGACAGAAAAATACTGGTACCCGTCGCGTGTAATGATTGTCGTAGTGAAATAATGCAAACGCCACAGTGCAGTCGACCGTGGCGTTTTTTATGGGAGAACGATTACTGTCCCAGCAACAGGAACACGGTCGGTTTCTTGTGGAAGTCGGGCGCCTTGCCGGCGGCCAATTGTTTCTTCCACTGTCCGCCATTCCACGTCTGCACGCTTTCCGTGTCCAGGCTCAGGTCGGTGGCGACGCAGATCAGCGTCGAAGGCGCGCATTGCGCCACGAGGGCTTCCAGCATGGCGGCGTTGCGGTACGGCGTTTCGATGAACAGTTGGGTCTGCTTTTCATTGCGCGAGCGGCTTTCCAGTTCCTTGATGCGCTTGGCGCGCAGTGCCGCGTCCGTAGGCAGGTAGCCGTTGAAGGCAAAGCTCTGGCCGTTCAAGCCGCTGGCCATCACGGCCAGCAGGATCGATGACGGGCCCACCAGCGGACGCACTTTGATGCCGTGCTGATGCGCCAGGCGCACGAGGTCGGCGCCCGGGTCGGCCACGGCGGGCACGCCCGCTTCCGACACGAGGCCCGCATCGCGTCCCGCCAGCAGCGGCGCCAGCAAGCCGGCCAGCGCTTGCGCCGGGGTATTCACGTTCAGTTCGGAAATCGTGATTTCCTGCAGCGGCTTGGCCAGCGGATGCTGGTTGCCGATCAATTTCAGGAAGGCGCGCGCCGTCTTGGCGTTTTCCGCGACGAAATAATCGAGCTGCGACGTGATCTGCCGTACTTGCTCTGGAATGATGTGGGCCAGCGGGTCGCTTGCGCCGTCGGACAGGCCAAGGTGGTTGGGGATCAGGTACAGGGTGCCGGTCATATTCTTCTTGTCGGTAATTAAATGGTGAAAAACGCCACGCCTGCCTTGCGCAGCATGCCCGTGAGGGCGATCAGCGGCAAGCCGGTCAGGGCGGTCGGGTCGGTGGTGGCTATGCGTTCGAGCAGGGCGATGCCCAGGCCTTCGTTCTTGGCACTGCCGGCGCAATCGTATGGCTGCTCGATGCGCAGGTAGGCGTCCAGTTCCGCGTCGGGCAGGTCGCGCACGGTGACGAGGGTCTGGATATCTTCCACTTGGGCTACGGCGGGCGACTGGCGACCATCGAGCAGGCACAGTGCCGTGTGGAACACAGTCTGGCGCCCGCGCATGGTTTGTAGTTGCAGCAAGGCATTGGCATGGTTGCCGGGCTTGCCGATCTGTGCGCCGTCGAGTGTGGCGACCTGGTCGGAACCAATGACGAGGCTGCCAGGATAGCGGTCGAGCACGGCCTGCGCCTTGGCCTGCGCCAGCCGCAGGGCCGTGGCGCTGGGGCTTTCGCCCGGCAGGGGGCTTTCGTCGAGATCGGGCACGGCCACCTCGAAAGGCAGGCGCAGGCGTTCCAGCAATTCCTTGCGGTAGGTCGAACTCGATGCAAGAATCAAGCGCGATGGGGCGGAAGTTGGTATCATTCGGTAGTGGATGGCGGCCGGCATGGCCGCGCTGGTCGATGTCAGTGGAATTTCACGCAAATTCCAAGGCGCAGAGCCCATAACTGAGGCTCCATGCGGCATGACGGTGTTGATGAAGTTGTCATGTTGATGGCAATGATTGCGTCAAAAAAGATGCTTAGCCTTTGACTCCGTGCTAAAAACCCTGTTATTATCGCAGGTTTTCCGGGGAAATTTTCTACCAATGGATGCTTTTGTGATCGACGCCTTTGATTTTTGTCGTATCAGCGGGAGCCGCGAGGGTGTAACTCCTGTCGCTGAAATGACCCGGTTGACCAAGGATTGTGCAGATAGTTCCGGCGAGATCGCCTGGAAAATCGTCGGCGGCACCAGCAAGCTGGGCTACCCACAACTGACCTTGTCGGTCAACGGCACCGTTCAGCTGGTTTGCCAGCGCTGCCTGACTCCGTATGCTTACGCAATAGATTCGACGACCACTCTGATGCTGGGCAAGGATGACGAGCACGCGGACGAGATCGAAGAAATCATCAACGATGAATCGATCGACGTGATCGTCGGCAGCCGCAACATGGATGCCGCGGCCCTGATCGAAGATGAAGCCTTGCTGGCCCTGCCGCAGGTACCCAAACACGACGTCTGCCCCGATACGGCGCAGCTCGATGCTCTCAAGACTGAAAAGAAGTCGCCGTTTGCGGCACTGAAAGACTTGAAGCCAGAATAAAGTGGTAAAGGGGTTTTCCCCATCAAAGAACGTGTCAAACGCGTGTTGTAATCGAGTATGGCAAGTGTAGTGAAATGTAATTGTAATAAACGATGTCGGTCCGGGCTATTTTCGGGTAGTCTTTGCCGCTGGGATACTCGATTCGCATGTATTTGCCAATCGATTGTGCTAAAATTTTAGAACTTATGTATTAGGAGTCATCATGGCAGTTCAACAGAACAAGAAAACCCCTTCCAAGCGCGGCATGCACCGTTCGCACGACTTCCTGGTCGCGCCGCAATTGAGCGTCGAGCCAGTTACCGGCGAAACACACATGCGTCACCATATCAGCCCTAACGGCTTCTATCGTGGCCGTAAAGTGTTGAAGACCAAAAACGACGAGTAATCGACGTTTTTGTTGGGTAAGATGAAAGCGGTGTTGCGTGGTTATTCGGCGTGGCGCCGCTTCTTCTTTTTTATCGGCTGCAATTCATCTTGCACACCCGTCATTTTGAATCACGCTGTCCAGGCCTGTGCATGACATGCTGCACCCTGCATATGCTCCAGTCCGATTCACATCTTGCCGCACGCCCGCAGCGGTATTGAATCAACACAAATGACAATCAAAATTTCTATCGACTGCATGGGCGGAGATCACGGTCCCTCAGTTACTATCCCCGCAGCAATTTCCTTCGTAAAACATGAGCCTGAAGCCGAACTGATCCTTGTTGGATTGGAAGACGTGATCCGTGCCGAACTGAAGAAACATAAAGCCGACACGCATCCGCGCCTGTCGGTATTGCATGCCTCCGAACAAGTTACCATGGACGACCCTCTGGAAGTGGCCCTGCGCCGCAAGAAGGACTCCTCCATGCGCGTGGCCATCGAACAGGTCAAGAACGGCGTGGCGCAAGCCTCCGTTTCCGCCGGTAATACGGCAGCCCTGATGGCCGTGTCGCGCTATGTATTGAAAACCATGTCCGGCGTCGACCGCCCTGCCATCTGCAGCATCTTGCCGAATCAAAAGAACGGCCCCACTTACATGCTGGACCTGGGTGCCAACGTCGATTGCGAACCGCATCACTTGCATCAGTTCGCCATCATGGGTTCCGTGCTCGTTTCCGCCATGGAAGGCATCGAACGCCCGACGATCGGCTTGCTGAACGTGGGCACGGAAGATATCAAGGGCAATGAAGTGGTGAAACTCACCTCGAAGCTGCTGCAGGCCGACCACGAGCGTGGCGCGCTGAACTTCTACGGCAACGTGGAAGGCAACGATATCTTCAAGGGCACGACCGACATCGTCGTCTGCGACGGTTTCGTCGGCAACGTCACCCTGAAAGCCATCGAAGGCCTGGCGCGCTTCATGAAAGACGTGCTCACTTCCGAATTCAAGCGCAATCCGATCACCATGCTGGGCGCGCTGATCGCCCGCGGGGCCCTGAAAGCCATCGGCAACCGCTTGAATCCTTCGCGTTACAACGGTGCCAGCCTGCTGGGCTTGCGTGGCCTCGTCTTCAAGAGCCATGGCAGCGCCGATGCCTATTCCTTCGAATGGGCCTTGCGCCGCGCTTTTGATGCGGCAAAAAATGACGTGCAAGCGCACTTGGCCAGCATGATCGCCGAGCTGATGCCGCGCACGCCAGTTCCGGATGAACCTACATCAACAAGCTCTACCATTTAGTGGACGGGTACTTGCATGACTGTTTTTAGCAAAACTTACAGCAAAATTATCGGTACCGGCAGCTACCTGCCGGAGAAGCGCGTCACCAACCAGGACTTGACCGAACAGCTCGCCGCCAAGGGCATCGAGACGTCGGATGAATGGATCGTCTCGCGCAGCGGCATTTCGGCGCGCCATTACGCGGCGCCAACGCAAAATTCCTCGGACCTGGGCGTGGAGGCGGCCAAGAAGGCCCTGGAAATGGCTGGCCTGAACGGCAACGACCTCGATCTGATCATCGTCGCCAGCTCGACTCCCGATTTCTTCGGCAGCTTCCCCAGCACGGCCTGCATCGTGCAAAACAAGCTGGGCATCACGAACAACTGCGCCGCCGTCGACGTGCAAGCCGTCTGCAGCGGTTTCGTGTATGCGGTGGCCACGGCCGACAGCTTCATCCAGTCGGGCATGCACAAGAACGTGCTGGTGATCGGCGCCGAAGTGTTTTCGCGCATCCTCAATTTCGACGACCGCGGCACCTGCGTGCTGTTCGGCGACGGCGCCGGCGCCATCGTCATGACGGCGTCAAAAGAGCCGGGCATCCTGGCCACCAAGCTGCACGCGGACGGCCGCCACTCGAACATCCTCAGCGTGCCGGGCAGCCTGGCTGGCGGCGCGCTCGACGGTAGCGCCTTCCTGTACATGGATGGCCCGGCCGTGTTCAAGCTGGCCGTGTCCGTGCTGGAAAAAGTCGCGCACGAAGCCTTGGAACACGCCAACATGACATCGGACCAGATCGACTGGCTGATCCCGCACCAGGCGAACATCCGCATCATGAACAGTACGGCCAAGAAACTCGGCTTGCCGCTGGAAAAGATGGTGGTCACCGTCGACCAGCATGGCAATACCTCGGCCGCCTCGATCCCGCTGGCGCTCGACATCGCCGTGCGCGATGGCCGTGTCAAGAAGGGCGACAACGTCATGATGGAAGGCGTGGGCGGCGGCTTTACATGGGGCGCCGTGCTGGCAAAGATGTGATGGCCGAAGGCTGATTTCGGGGTCCGACCCGCCGGGTCGTACCCCAGCAGTTGCATTTGGTTCTCTGAATAAATAGTAAAAAACGGAGTCGATATGACACAATTTGCATTTGTTTTCCCAGGCCAAGGCTCGCAAGCGATTGCGATGCTCGACGGTTTCGCCGGCAACCCCGTGGTTGCGCAGACCGTGGCCGAAGCGTCGGATGCCCTGCAATTCGACCTGGGCAAGCTGATCGCCGAAGGTCCTAAGGAAGAACTGGATCTCACCACCAATACGCAACCGGTGATGCTGACGGCGGCCGTAGCGTTCTATCGCGCCTGGCTGGCGGCCGGCGGTCCCGTGCCGACGGTCGTGGCCGGTCACAGCCTCGGTGAATACTCGGCGCTGGTCGCCGCCGGCGTCATCTCGTTCACGGATGCCGTGCCGCTCGTGCGTTTCCGCGCGCAAGCCATGCAGGAAGCCGTGCCCGTGGGGCAGGGCACGATGGCTGTCGTGCTGGGCCTATCGGATGACGACGTGCGCGCCGCCTGTGCGGAAGCGGCGGCGGAAAACCCGGCCCTGGTGGTCGAGCCCGTCAATTTCAATGCGCCAGCGCAAGTGGTCATCGCCGGCCATACGGCTGCCGTCGAGCGCGCCTGCGAACTGGCCAAGGCCAAGGGCGCCAAGCGCGCCATGAAGCTGCCCGTTTCCGCGCCATTCCACTCGTCGCTGCTGAAACCGGCCTCGGACCGTTTGCGCGAATACATGGCCGGCTTGACGTTCTCGGCGCCGCAAATCGCCCTGATCAACAACGTCGACGTGGCCATCGTCAACGATGTGACCGGCATCAAGGATGCGCTCGTGCGCCAGGCGGCCAGCCCCGTGCGCTGGGTGGAAACCATGCAAAAAGTGGCGGCCGACGGCATCACGCAAGTGATCGAATGCGGTCCGGGCAAGGTCCTGATGGGCCTGGCCAAGCGCATCGATCCCGTGCTGGTGGGCGACGCCATCGTCGACCAGGCATCGCTGGAACGCATTTTGACGCAGCTCAAATAAACATCAGATCGCGGCAGCTTGCCTGCCGCGCTTGCTCTTAAGGATACTCATGAATTTAGCAAATCAAGTCGTGCTGGTCACGGGCGCCTCGCGCGGCATCGGCCGCGCCATCGCCACCGAACTGGGCAAACAGGGCGCTACCGTCGTTGGCACCGCCACCTCGGAAAGCGGCGCGCAAGCGATCACCGATTACCTGGCCGCCGAAGGCGTGACGGGCAAGGGCCTGGTCCTGAACGTCACCGATGCGGCGCGCTGCGCGGCCGTCGTCGACGAAGTGCAGAAAACCTACGGCAGCCTGTCGATCCTGGTCAACAATGCGGGCATCACGCAAGACCAGCTGGCCATGCGCATGAAGGATGAAGAGTGGGACAGCGTCATTTCCACCAACCTGTCGGCCGTCGGCCGCCTGTCGCGCGCCGTGTTGCGCGGCATGATGAAAGCCAAAACTGGGCGTATCATTAATATCACGTCGGTGGTGGCGTCGTCGGGCAATCCGGGGCAAATGAATTACGCGGCGGCCAAGGCCGGCGTGGAAGGCATGAGCCGCGCCCTGGCGCGCGAAATCGGCAGCCGCAACATTACCGTGAACTGCATCGCGCCGGGCTTCATCGATACCGACATGACCAAGGCGCTGAGCGAAGAGCAGCACGCGGCCCTGTTGACGCAAATTCCCCTGTCCCGTCTGGGCAAGCCGGAAGACGTGGCAGCGGCCGTGGCCTTTTTGGCCTCGCCGCAAGCGGCCTATATCACGGGCACGACCCTGCACGTGAACGGTGGGATGTACATGAATTGATGTGAAAGCTAGACGGGACGGGCGTTTGTGGCATGATTCAACGGCCGTTTTTGTCTATAATCGCATCTTTTAGCAGCAGCTTCGGTCGAATTAGCAGCAGACACCGAAATTAGTATTCGGACGCGCAAACCTGATAAAATGCGCGCACTTTCCGTAACACACACTTTGGAGCCATAACATGTCGGATATCGAACAACGCGTTAAGAAAATCGTCGCTGAGCAACTGGGCGTTGCAGAAGCAGACATCAAAATCGAATCCTCCTTCGTCGACGATCTCGGCGCCGATTCCCTGGACACCGTGGAACTGGTCATGGCCCTGGAAGACGAATTCGAAATGGAAATCCCTGACGAACAAGCTGAAAAAATCACCACCGTGCAACAGGCGATCGACTACGCCACTGCACACGTCAAGGCCTAAGCCTGTCTGACCGACTTCAGGAGAATCGCTTGAGCCGTTCTAAAAACCGTCGTGTTGTTGTCACCGGCCTGGGCTGCGTTTCACCTGTCGGCAATACTATTGCCGAGGCGTGGGGCGCAATCATTGAAGGTAAATCCGGCATTGCCACGATTACCAAGTTTGATGCACAGCCATTCACCACGCATTTCGCTGGTGAAGTCAAAGGCTTCAATATCGAAGAGTATATCTCCGGTAAGGAAGCCCGCCACATGGATACCTTTATCCATTACGGCATGGCTGCGGGCATCCAGGCGATGCAGGACTCCGGCCTGGAAGTGACCGAAGAAAACGCCGAGCGCATCGGCGTGATCATCGGTTCCGGTATCGGCGGCTTGCCGCTGATCGAGGAAACCAAGTCCGAGTACGAAAAGCGCGGTCCGCGCCGTATCTCGCCATTTTTCGTGCCTGCCTCGATCATTAACATGATTTCTGGCAACCTTTCGATCAAATATGGTCTGAAGGGCCCGAACCTGGCGATCGTTACTGCGTGTACCACCGGTTTGCACAGCATCGGTGCCGCAGCGCGCATGATCGAGTACGGCGATGCCGACGTCATGATCGCCGGCGGTGCTGAATCGACCGTGTCGCCACTGGGCCTGGGCGGTTTCGCTTCGGCACGTGCCTTGTCGACCCGCAACGACGATCCGGCAACGGCATCGCGTCCGTGGGATACCGACCGCGACGGCTTCGTGCTGGGCGAGGGCGCTGGCGTCATGGTGCTGGAAGAGTACGAGCACGCGGTGGCCCGTGGTGCCAAGATCTATGCCGAAGTGCATGGTTTCGGGATGAGCGCAGATGCTTATCACATGACCTCGCCGCTGGAAGATGGTAGCGGCGGCAGCAAATCGGTGATCGCGGCCCTCAACAACGCTGGCTTGAACGCGGATCAGATTCAGTACCTGAACGCGCACGGCACGTCGACCCCGCAAGGCGACGTGGCGGAAGTGATGGGCATCAAACGCACCTTCGGCGAGCACGCCAAGAATCTGGTTGTCAACTCGACCAAGTCGATGACGGGCCATTTGCTGGGCGGCGCGGGCGGTCTGGAAGCGGTGTTTACGGTCCTGGCATTGCACCATCAGGTGTCGCCACCGACCATCAACATCTTCAACCAGGATCCGGCTTGCGATCTCGATTTCTGTGCCAATACGGCGCGGGATATGAAGATCGATTATGCAGTGAAGAATTCGTTCGGCTTCGGCGGAACGAATGGCACGCTGATTTTCGGTAAAGCGAAATAAGCAGGAACTTTCAAGCGCTCGCTACGGTCAAACTGTAGTGAGCGCTGATTCGGCGCCAACGTTCGTTGGCGCCTGAATTTGCCCGGCATGTTGCCGGCGCGCCTTTTTTCTCCCATGAAGTATGTCAATTGCAGTAGCGGCTGTCATCCGCATGCCTGTCTGTTTGCGCCTGTTGCAAGCGGTGCTGGGACTGTGCGCCTTGCTGGCCGCCTGGCCCTTGAGCGGCGCGTGGCGCGTTGCGGCCCTGTCCGGCCCCGGCCTTGGCCACAGCCAGATGGTGGGCGGGTATGCGCTGGGCTCGAGCGGTGCGCTGTTGAGTGCGGTTGGCGGCATGTTTTTGCTTGCTTTGCTGCGCAAGCGCAGAAAGCCGCAGACGCTTGATATTTCGCCGGTTGGCCAGTTGCGGCTGGCGGTATATCTGGAGCGTGGCGGGGCGTCGGGGATGGGTGCCAACGGGGTGGCGGAGCCGGCTGGGCCGGCGCCGTTGGTGCCCCCGGGGCTGCGCCTGTTGCCGGGCTCGACGTTGTGGCCGGCGCTGCTGGTGCTGTGCCTGGCAGATGCCGCAGGGCGGCGCGCGGATGTGCTGGTGCAGCGCGGCAGCAGCTGCGCCGCCTTCCGCCCGTTGGCCGTGGCGTGCCGGGCCATCGCGGCGCGGGGGTAGGGAAGAATAAATGTGGGGCGAACACTGAACTTCTTGCAGCGGGCCAACTCTATATCCATACAGGCGCCCACGCTGCATGACTACAGGGGCATTGGGCGTGAGGACAGAGCGCGAGTATGATCAGTTACTGGTCGAGCGGGTGCAGGCTGGCGACAAACGGGCATTCGATGTGCTGGTATCGAAATACCAGCGCCGCTTGATGCGCCTCGTGTCGCGCCTTGTGCATGACCCGGCGGAGGCCGAAGATGTGGTGCAGGAAACCTTTATCAAGGCATACCGGGCGCTGCGCCATTTTCGCGGCGATGCCGCCTTTTATACCTGGCTGTACCGCATCGGCATCAATACGGCCAAGAATTATCTTGTCATGCAGGGGCGCCGCGCCTCTACGTCCAGCGATACCGACGCCGAGCAGGCGGAGTCCTTCGATGATGGCAATAAATTGCGCGACAACAATACGCCGGAATCGGTGCTGGCCAGCAAGCAGATTGCGGCCACCGTCAATGCGGCCATGGATGTGCTGCCCATCGAATTGCGCACCGCCATCGTGCTGCGCGAGATCGAGGGCCTGAGCTATGAAGAAATATCGGAAATCATGGCGTGCCCCATCGGCACCGTGCGCAGCCGGATTTTTCGCGCGCGCGAAGTGATTGCGGAGAAATTGAAACCGTTGCTGGACATGCCGATTGACAAGCGCTGGTAATCTGGGGAGTATGAGGCTGGCATGGCTGCGTCCGGTTTCCGCACCGATCCTTTTGAAATGGCAGGACCCATCATGGATACGCACACACGATTGCACGAGACTATTTCCGCCCTGGCCGATGGCGAGCTGGCGGCGAGCGAACTCGAACTGGCTTTTGCCGCCCTCGATACGGATGAGGGACGGCAGGCCTGGGATGCCTATCGCCATATCGGTGACGTGCTGCGCTCGGAGCAGTACGGCCATGCATTGAGCGCCCAGTTCGATGCCCGCCTGGCCAGTTGCCTGGCCGCCGAGGCGGCGCCAGAGGGGCCGGCTGCCGCTGCGGAGCCGTCGCTGCCCTTGTCCGCCGCCATCGTGCCGCCGAACACAGCCGAGCCGCTGGAAGCGGGACCGCTGGCGCAGCGTTAGCGTTGCCGCTGCGCCATCTTATACCAGGCTTAACGTCCCCGTCGCCCCCTTGACACTGGCCTTCGGTACGATTGACACTGTGCGCAGGCAATATCTTGCTTTTGCGATATATTGTTGCATTGTTTGCCATGCACGCTGCCAGGTGGGTTTGCCCCTGGGATGTCGTCGTGACGGCCAAGCATGCAGCAGGAAATCGCCTGATCCCCGTTTTGATCCGTTTATATATTCGAGAAGATCCATTCCATGAAAAAAAACATGTGTGCTGCCAGCAAGTCGTTTTCAGTGAAGACACTTTCCGCCTTATTGTTCGGTACGGCTGGCGTTTTTTTTGCTCCCACCATGCTGGGCCTGGCGCCACAGGCGCAGGCCGCCGTGCCGGCCGTGAAACTGCCTGATTTTTCTGACCTGGTCGACGCCGTCGGCCCGGCCGTCGTGAATATCCGCACCACCGAGCGCCTGAAGATGAGCGGCCCCGGTGCCGGCAGCCAGGATGAGCAGGAAATGCAGGAGTTCCTGCGCCGCTTCTTTGGCGGCGCCATGCCGACACCGCGCCAGCAGGCGCCACGCGGCGGCCGCCGCGCCGTGCCGCAGGAACAGGAAGTGCAGCGCGGCGTCGGTTCCGGCTTCATCATTTCTGCCGATGGCTACGTGCTGAGCAATGCCCACGTGGTCGATGGCGCCGATGAAGTCTACGTGACCCTGACGGACAAGCGCGAATTCAAGGCTAAGGTGATCGGCGCCGATGCGCGTACCGACGTGGCGCTGCTGAAAATCGAAGGCGGCAATCTGCCGCGTCTGACCATCGGCGACTCCAACAAGATACGCGTGGGCGAGTGGGTCATCGCCATCGGCTCGCCGTTCAACCTGGAAAACACGGTGACTTCCGGCATTATTTCCGCCAAGTCGCGCGACACGGGCGACTATTTGCCCCTGATCCAGAGCGACGTGGCCGTCAACCCCGGCAACTCGGGCGGTCCGCTGATCAATATGCGCGGCGAAGTGATCGGCATCAATTCGCAGATCGCCACCCTGTCCGGCGCGTATAACGGCATCTCGTTCGCCGTGCCCATAGATGAAGCCATGCGCGTGGGCGAGCAGCTGAAAAAGACGGGTAAAGTCGTGCGCGGGCGTATCGGCGTGCAGATCGGCGAAGTGAGCAAGGACGTGGCGGAATCGCTGGGCTTGCCGAATGCCAAGGGCGCGCAAGTGTCGATGGTGGAGCCGGGCGGTCCGGCCGACAAGGCGGGCATCAAGCCGGGCGACATCATCCTGAAATTCAACGGTGCCCAGATCGAGCGCTCTTCCGACCTGCCGCGCCTGGTGGGTGGCGCCGCCGTCAACGGCAAGTCCACGCTGACCGTGTGGCGCAAGGGTGCGCAGCAGGACATCCCCGTCACCGTCGTCGAGCTGGAAAGCGAGAAAACGGCGAAGAAGAGCGCCAAGGAGCCGGAAGCGCAAGCCGTCAATGCACTGGGATTGAAGGTCAGCGACGTGCCGGCCGCGAAGAAACAGGAGCTGAAGATCGACGCGGGCGTGCTGGTCGACGAGGCCGATGGGGTGGCGGCCCTGGCCGGCCTGCAGCCTGGCGATGTGATCTTGCAACTGAATAACGTTGCCGTGAAAGATGCCAAACAGTTCAATGCCCTGGTCGCCAAGCTCGATCCGAAGAAGACGTCGGCCATGCTGGTGCGCCGTGGCGATACGGCGCAATTCGTTTCGCTGCGCCCGTCGGCGAAGTAACCATGTGATCATCCCGCATTCCGGCCGCGGCCGGGATGCGGTATCCTGCCCGCCATGCACTTTACCCTCTATTCCCGCATTTATTGCCACCTTTGCCAGGACATGCTGGACGCCTTGCTCCTGCTGCAGCCGCCCGAAAAACCGTTCACGGTGGACGTGATCGATATCGATGCCTCGCCCGACGCCTCGCTGCTGGCGCGTTTCGACGAGCTGGTGCCGGTGCTGTTTGGCGACCTGGCGCAGCCTGAGCTCTGCCATTATTTCCTTGACGAGGCGGCCGTGCGGCGCTGCCTGGTGTAGTTTGATTGTCAATATTGACACTGCATTGCACCATTCTGGTGCTGAAAACAGCTGAAAATGTCGGCTTGCCCCGGTGCCGGCCTCATAAGACGGGCTTTCTACTCTGAAATCCGGTAAAATGGGGAGGTCGAAAAAGCTACTGTCCGAGGCAGCAGCTTCTGTCGCTTCAAAAGCGCTCGCTTGGGCATGCAGATGTCCTGCTCGGAGCGCTTTTTTCATCATGAGCGGGGTGCCTGGTTTGGCCCGGGCATGATCCCCTTGATTCCTGTTAAGCAGTGTCGTCACTCGCACATATATTAGTTAATGAACAACATACGCAATTTCTCCATCATCGCCCATATTGACCACGGTAAATCGACCCTGGCTGACCGCATCATTCAATTGTGCGGCGGCTTGTCCGACCGCGAGATGGAGGCGCAGGTGCTCGATTCGATGGATCTGGAGCGCGAGCGCGGCATTACCATCAAGGCGCAAACGGCGGCCCTGCACTACAAGGCGCGCGATGGCCAGATATATAACCTGAACCTGATCGATACGCCGGGCCACGTCGACTTCAGCTATGAAGTGTCGCGCTCGCTGTCGGCGTGCGAAGGCGCGCTGCTGGTCGTGGACGCGTCGCAAGGCGTGGAAGCGCAAACGGTGGCCAACTGCTACACGGCGCTGGACCTGGGCGTGGAAGTGGTGCCCGTCCTGAACAAGATCGACTTGCCGAACGCGGACCCACCGAGCGCGATTGCCGAGATCGAAGACGTGATCGGCATCGACGCCGGTGACGCCGTGCATTGCTCGGCCAAGACGGGCTTCGGCGTGCTGGACGTGCTCGAGCAACTGATCGTCAAGGTGCCGCCACCGAAGGGCGACCCCGAGGCGCCGCTGCAGGCGCTGATCGTCGACTCCTGGTATGACGCCTATGTGGGCGTGGTCATGCTGGTGCGCGTCATCAACGGCACCCTGAAACCGAAAGACAAGATTCGCCTGATGGCCACCGATTCGGTGCAGCTGGTGGAAGACATCGGCGTGTTTTCTCCCCGTTCGCAATCCTTGCCGCAATTGTCGGCAGGCCAGGTGGGCTTCATCATCGCCGGCATCAAGGAATTGAAAGCGGCGAAAGTGGGTGACACCGTCACCCTGGCCAACCGTCCTGCCGCTGCGCCATTGCCTGGCTTCAAGGAAGTGCAGCCGCAAGTGTTCGCCGGCCTGTTCCCTGTGGAAGCGAACCAGTATGACGCGCTGCGCGACTCGCTGGAAAAGCTGAAACTGAATGACGCGGCCCTGATGTACGAGCCGGAAGTGTCGCAGGCGCTGGGCTTCGGCTTCCGCTGCGGCTTCCTGGGCTTGCTGCACATGGAAATCGTGCAGGAGCGCCTCGAGCGTGAATTCGACATGGACCTGATCACCACGGCGCCTACCGTGGTGTACGAAGTGATCCAGCGCGACGGCACCATGATCAACGTCGACAATCCGTCGAAGATGCCCGATCCCTCGCGCATCGAGGAAGTGCGCGAGCCTATCGTCACGGTCAATCTGTACATGCCGCAGGAATACGTGGGCTCCGTGATCACCTTGTGTATCGGCAAGCGCGGCATCCAGATGGATATGAGCTACCACGGCCGCCAGGTCAAGCTCGTGTATGAAATGCCGATGGCCGAGATCGTGCTGGACTTCTTCGACCGCCTAAAATCGACGTCGCGCGGCTATGCCTCGATGGATTACGAGTTCAAGGAATACCGCGCGGCCGATGTGGTCAAGGTCGACATGCTGATCAACAGCGAAAAAGTCGATGCGCTGGCCATCATCGTCCACCGTTCGAACAGCCAGTACCGTGGCCGTCAGGTGGCCGCCAAGATGCGTGAACTGATCCCGCGCCAGATGTTCGACGTGGCCATCCAAGCGACTATCGGCGCGAACATCATTTCGCGCGAGAACGTAAAAGCCTTGCGCAAGAACGTCTTGGCCAAGTGCTATGGCGGCGACATCAGCCGCAAGAAAAAATTGCTGGAAAAACAAAAAGCGGGCAAGAAACGCATGAAGCAAGTGGGTTCCGTGGAGATCCCGCAAGAAGCATTCCTGGCAATTTTACAAGTGGATGGTTAATCAATGAACCTGCAAGTGATTTTAGGAAATTTCGCTTTAATCCTGTTTGTGCTGATGGTGTTGACGGGGCTGGTCTGGTGCCTGGATGTGTTTTATCTGTCCAAGCAGCGCCGCAAGGCGGCCGACCGCGCCCTGGCTGAATTCGATGCGCGCCAGTCCAAGCTGGCCGCCGAGGGCATCAAGTCCGATGCGGGCGGCAGCCGGGCCAGCATCGAGGCGGCCCTGTTGCGCCAGCCGACCTGGGTCGAGTATTCGGGCAGCTTCTTCCCCGTCATCGCGCTCGTGTTCTGCCTGCGCTCGTTCCTGTACGAGCCGTTCAAGATCCCGTCGAGCTCGATGGTGCCGACCTTGCTGGTGGGCGATCTGATCCTGGTGAACAAGTTCACCTATGGCATTCGTTTGCCGATCGTCAACAAGCGCATCATTGAAGTCAATGATCCGCAGCGCGGTGACGTGATGGTGTTCAAGTATCCGAAAGATATGTCGCAAGACTATATCAAGCGCGTGATCGGTGTGCCCGGTGATAAAATCACCTATGAAAACAAGCGCTTGACGGTCAACGGCAAGGAAGTGGCGTACACGCCGCTGGACGACTACCTGGACGATGAAAGCACCGTCTACCACAAGCAGCTGGAAGAAAACCTGACGGGCGTGAGCCACCGCATCCTCAACGACGAGCCTGCTCCAACGTTGAACTTGCGCGAAGTGAAGGATTTCCCCCACAAGGATGCGTGCGACTACAACGAAGACGGTTTTACGTGTGTAGTGCCACAAGGCAATTACTTCATGATGGGTGACAACCGCGACAATAGCGCGGACAGCCGCTACTGGGGCTTCGTGCCGAACGAAAACATCGTCGGCAAGGCTTTCCTCGTGTGGATGAACTTCAGCAATCCGAAACGTGTGGGCGGCATACACTAGGCCGTCCCTATGGCTGCCGTGCCGATTCCCCGCGCGGCGGCCAGCCGAATTACTCAGATGACACAGAAACAACAATGAATCTTCAGCTATTGCAAACCCGTTTAGGCTATACGTTCCAGGATGCTGGCCTGTTGCAGCAAGCCTTGACGCATCGTAGCCACAGCAGTTTGCATAACGAGCGGCTGGAATTCCTCGGCGACTCCATCCTCAACTGCGTGGTCGCTTCCATCCTGTACGAACGCTTCAAGTCCATCGATGAAGGCGATCTGTCGCGCCTGCGCGCCAATCTGGTCAAGCAGCAGTCGCTGTATGAAATCGCGCAAAAGCTGGAATTGTCGCAATTTTTGCGCCTGGGCGAAGGCGAACTGAAATCGGGCGGCTTCCGCCGTCCATCGATCCTCGCCGATACTCTGGAAGCCTTGCTGGGCGCCATTTTCCTCGACACGGGCTTCGATGCGGCCAGCACGGTGATCCGCGCGTTCTACATTCCCATCCTCGACTCGGTCGATCCGCAAACCTTGGGCAAGGATGCCAAGACCCTGCTGCAGGAGTTTTTGCAAAGCAAGAAAATTTCGCTGCCACAGTACAACGTGGTGGCCACCCACGGCGCCGCCCACAGCCAGGAATTCGAGATCGAATGCCTGGTGCCGAAATTGAACATCCAGGTTTACGGCCGTGGCGGAAGCCGCCGCGCCGGTGAGCAAGCCGCCGCCAAACTGGCGCTGGACGTGGCCGAGCAGGCGCTGCTGAAGTCGCCTGCCGCCAGCCGCAAGCCCAAACCGCGCGCCGCCCAGCTCAAGCTGGCCGGCATTGCCACCATCCAGAGCGACGACGCGCCAGCTCCTGCAGCCCCGGCGATCGCCGCTCACACTAAACAGAATCGACACTAGCATGACAGCCACCAAAATGCCCGACAACTTCCGCTGCGGCTATATCGCCATCGTGGGCCGCCCGAACGTGGGCAAATCGACCCTGATGAACGTGCTGATCGGCGCGAAGGTCAGCATCACTTCGCGCAAGGCGCAAACCACGCGCCACCGCATCACGGGCATCCAGACGGTGCCGGACGCGCAATTCATCTACGTCGACACGCCTGGTTTCCAGACGCGCCACTCGAACGCGCTGAACAAGACGCTGAATAAGACCGTCACGAACACCCTGATTTCTTCGGACGTGATTTTGTACGTGATCGAGGCGGGCACGTTTGGCCCGGCCGACCAGCAAGTGATGGACCTGCTGCCGAAGGAAGTGCCGTGCATTCTCGTCATCAATAAATCGGACCGCGTGAAAGACAAGGCCGTGCTGCTGCCGTTCGCGCAAAAGGTCGCCGCCATGCGCGACTTCGCCGCCATCGTGCCCGTCTCCGCCAAGCTGCACTTCCAGCTGGAAGGCTTGCAGAACGAAATCAAGCGCTTCCTGCCGGAAAACCAGCCCATCTTCGGACCGGACGACATCACGGACCGCAGCGAGAAATTCCTCGCCTCGGAAATCGTGCGCGAAAAACTGTTCCGCTTTGTCGGCGACGAACTGCCGTACACGAGCACCGTCCTGATCGAGAAATTCGAGCAGGAAGGCGACCTGCGCCGCGTGTTCGCCGCCATCCTGGTCGAGCGCGATACGCACAAGTCCATGATTATCGGCAACAAGGGCGCGCGCCTGAAGGAAGTCTCCACCCAGGCCCGCCTGGATATGGAAAAGCTGTTCGGCGGCCCCGTATACCTGGAAATCTGGGTCAAGGTCAAGTCGGGCTGGGCCGACAACGAGGCGGGCTTGCGCGCCTACGGCTACGAGTAATCCGCAACCCGGGGGCGACGCCACACGCATGAGCACCACCACGCCAGCGCTGCACGATCCTGCGCCAGCCTCCCTCGTTGTCCCCGTGCCGGTGGCCATTGCGCCGCCGGCCGCAATTCCCGCATCCGCCGCGCCCCGCCGCAGCCGTCCGCCCGCGCGCGACGGCAAGGTCACGGGCCAGCCGGCCTTCGTGCTGCACAGCTATCCGCATAAGGAAACCAGCCTCATCGTCGACGTGTTTACACGCGAATATGGCCGTATCGCGCTCGTCGCCAAGGGCGCCAAGCGGCCCCACTCGCAGTTGCGCGGCGTGCTGCAGACCTTCCAGCCGCTGCAGGCGGGCTGGACGGGTAAATCCGAACTGCGCATATTGACTGGCGCCGAGTGGGTAGGGGGCATGTTGCCGCTGGAAAAGACCGCCTTGCTGTGCGGCTTTTATCTGAACGAATTGCTGGTGAAACTGCTGGCGCGCGACGACCCCCATCCCGTCCTGTTTGACCACTACGTTGCCACCTTGAATCAACTGGCGCACAATGAGCCGCCGCCCATCGTGCTGCGCAAGTTCGAGCGCGCCTTGCTCAAGGAAACGGGCGTGGCGGCCGACCTGACGCGCTGCACGGGCACGCGCCAGGCCGTCGATGCGGGGCAGGTGTACGTGGTCGACCCTGAACGGGGACCGCGTCCGGCGCGCGCCGCCGACGCCTGGCCCAAGATCACGGGCAAGACCCTGCTCGACATGGAGCGCGAAGATTATCTTGACGTGGCCACGCAGGCGCAAAGCAAGCTGCTGATGCGCTTTTTGCTGGCCCATCAACTGGGTGGCGCCACCTTGAATACGCGCCAGATACTGATCGATTTAATGCAGTTGTAGCTGCGGTTTGCCGCACGACAGCACTTTACGGATACCATCACTATGAGCTTTTTGCAGCCTTCCGGCCCCGTCATCGACCTGGGCGTGAATATCGACCACGTGGCCACCTTGCGCAATGCGCGCGGCACCGCTTATCCGGACCCGATCCGCGCGGCCCTGCTGGCCGAGCAGGCGGGCGCCGACGCCATCACCCTGCATTTGCGTGAAGACCGCCGCCACATCAAGGATGCGGACGTCATCGCCATCGCGCCGCAATTGCTTACGCGCATGAACCTGGAAGCGGCCGTGACACGGGAAATGATCGACTTCGCCTGCCGTATCAAGCCGGCGGACGTCTGCCTGGTGCCGGAAAAGCGTACGGAAGTGACGACGGAAGGGGGCCTGGACGTGGTGCGCTACTTCAAGGAAGTGCAGGCGGCCGTAAAACAATTGCAAGGCGAGGGCATCCGCGTGAGCCTGTTCATCGATGCGGACGAGCAGCAGATCGCTGCCGCCGCCGAGCTCGGCGCGCCCGTGATCGAGCTGCACACGGGGCGCTATGCGGATACGCAAGGCGCCGAGCAGCTGGCGGAACTGGAGCGCATCAAGGCGGGCGTGCTGTTCGGCGTGGGCCGCGGCTTGAAGGTCAACGCGGGCCACGGCTTGCATTACACCAATGTGCAGGCCATCGCCGCCATTCCGGATATTAGCGAGTTGAACATCGGCCACGCCATCGTCGCGCATGCCGTGTTTGTCGGCTGGGAAAACGCCGTGCGTGAAATGAAGGCCATCATGGTGGCGACGCGCCTCGCTGGCAAAGCATAAACGCGCGCACAAAGGAGGCAGCATGATCTACGGCATCGGCACCGACATCTGCAAGATCCCCCGCGTCGAGGCGGCGCTGGCGCGCCACGGCGAGCGTTTCGCGAAAAAGATACTGGGACCGCAGGAGCTGGAAAAGTTCCGCGCCCGCAGCGCCAAGAACGCCGTGCGCGGGGTACGCTTTCTGGCCACGCGCTTCGCGGCCAAGGAGGCGTTTTCCAAGGCCATCGGCCTGGGCTTGCGCATGCCGATGACCTGGCCCGCCGCGCAGATGCTGAACCACCCGAGCGGCAAGCCGATGATCGTCTGCAGCGGCGTGCTGGCCGAGTTCATGGAAAAAAACCGCTTGAGCGCGCAAGTGACGATCAGCGATGAAGAAGAGTATGCGGTCGCGTTCGTGATCGTGGAGCAAGCAGTGTAACAATGAGCCAGCAATGACCGAAGCAACCCCAGAATCTACCTTGGCCGAGACGGCGCCCGACCCGCGCGCGCAGGTGCTGGCCACCGTCGCCAAGCTGCCGAATTTGCCTGGCGTGTACCGCTATTTCGACGCCGCCGACAAGGTGCTGTACGTCGGCAAGGCGCGCGACCTGAAAAAGCGCGTCTCCAGTTACTTCCAGAAAAACCTGGCCAGCCCCCGCATCGCCATGATGGTCGAGCGCATCGCGCGCCTTGAAACGACGGTGACGCACAGCGAGGCGGAAGCGCTGATCCTGGAAAACAACCTGATCAAGGCGCTGCAGCCGCGCTACAACATCCTGTTCCGCGACGACAAATCCTATCCCTACCTGAAAATCACGAATGGTGACGCGCCGCGCATGGTGTATTACCGGGGCGCGGTGGACAAGAAAAACCAGTATTTCGGGCCGTTCCCCAGTTCCTGGGCCGTCAAGGAATCGATGCAGATCCTGCAAAAGGTGTTTCTCATCCGCACCTGCGAGGACAGCGTCTACGCCAACCGTACGCGGCCCTGCCTGCTGCACCAGATCGGCCGCTGCAGCGCGCCGTGCGTGGACTTGATCAGCAAGGAAGATTATAAAAACGACGTGGAAAACGCGGCGCGCTTCCTGCGCGGGCGGCAAAGCGAAGTGATGGCCGACCTGGAAAAGAAGATGCACGCGTTTGCCGCCGAGCTGAAATTCG
Organism: Janthinobacterium sp. Ant5-2-1; assembly: GCF_001445815.1. NCBI lineage: Bacteria > Pseudomonadati > Pseudomonadota > Betaproteobacteria > Burkholderiales > Oxalobacteraceae > Janthinobacterium > Janthinobacterium sp. Ant5-2-1. The sequence goes on from NZ_LNCE01000126.1 coordinate 172,584, forward strand.
AGCAGGCCGTCGTGGTACGCAACCAGATCGCTTCGCTGTCGCGCGTGCTGCACCAGCAAAGCATGGAAACGACGGGTGACGCTGACGTCGACATCATCGCCGTGCTGGTGCAGGGCGGGCGTGCCTGCGTCAACCTGGCCATGGTGCGCGGCGGACGGCATCTGGGCGACCGCGCGTATTTCCCCAGCCAGCTCAGCGATGCTGCGGCGATTGCAGAAGAAGCCATCGAGGTGGAGGTGTTGGCCGCCTTCCTGGCCCAGCACTACACGGAAAAATTCATTCCCGGCACCCTGATCCTGAATATCGAATTCGACCAGCCGGCCCTGATGGTGGCCCTGATGGAGCAGTGCGGCCACCGCATCAATCTGATTTTCCAGCCTCAGGGACAGCGCCGCCAGTGGCTGGAAATGGCGCAGAAGGGGGCCGAGATTTCGCTGGCGCGCTTGTTGTCCGAGCAGGGTTCGCAGCAGTCGCGCACGCGCGCGCTGGCCGAAGCGCTGCGCCTGGAAACGGAAGACCTCGACAGCCTGCGCGTGGAATGTTTCGACATCAGCCATACGCAGGGCGAGGCGACACAGGCGTCGTGCGTGGTGTTCCACCACCACGCCATGCAGAACGGCGAATACCGGCGCTACAACATCAACGACATCACGCCCGGCGACGATTACGCGGCCATGCGCCAGGTCCTCATGCGCCGCTACGAAAAGGTGGCGAATGGCGATGGCGTGATGCCCGACGTGGTCTTGATCGACGGCGGCAAGGGCCAGATCGAAATGGCGCGCCAGGTGTTTGCCGAGCTGGGACTCGATACCAGCTTGATTGTCGGCGTGGCCAAGGGGGAGGGGCGCAGGGTGGGCCTGGAAACCCTGCTGTTCGTCGATGGCCGCGCGGCGCAGGAGCTGGGCAAGGAATCTGCGGCCCTGATGCTGATCGCGCAAATCCGCGACGAGGCGCACCGCTTCGCCATTACCGGCATGCGCGCCAAGCGGGCCAAGACGCGCCAGACATCGCGCCTGGAAGAGATCGAGGGCATCGGCGCCAAGCGCAGGCAAAAACTGCTGTCGCGCTTTGGCGGCTTGCGCGGCGTGGTCGACGCCAGTGTCGAGGACCTGATGTCGGTGGAGGGGATTTCCACGCAACTGGCGGAAGAAATCTACAGGCAGTTGCATTGATGGATAGTGCCTGGTCCGGCGCTGCGGCAACCGGACTAGGCTAATACCCTGGGGCCATGTAGACTAGTGGCGCTTTCTTCACGCTTTCTTCATGTTCAATTTACCCGTCGGCCGATTGCTCTCTTATGCCTTTTAATATTCCCATCCTTTTGACCTGGCTGCGCGTGGCCCTGATACCGCTCGTCGTCGGCGTGTTTTACCTGCCGCCGTCGATGCTGCTGCACGGCGACCAGAACCTGGTTGCCACCCTGGTCTTCATCGTTGCGGCCGTGACCGACTGGTTCGATGGTTTCCTCGCGCGGCGCTGGAACCAGACGTCGGCCTTCGGCGCCTTCCTCGACCCGGTCGCCGACAAGCTGATGGTGGCGGGCGCCTTGCTGGTGCTGGTGCAGCTGGACCGTGTCAATGCCGTGCTGGCCTTCATCATCATCGGCCGCGAAATCACGATTTCCGCGCTGCGTGAATGGATGGCGCAGATCGGCGCCTCGAAATCGGTGGCCGTCAGCTCGATCGGCAAGATCAAGACGGCCGCGCAAATGACAGCCATTCCCTTGCTGCTGTACCACGAAGTGATCTTTGGCGCGATCGATACCCACGTGTGGGGCGAGAAGCTGCTGTGGATCGCCTGCGTGCTGACGGTGTGGTCGATGTTCTATTACTTGCGCCTGGCATGGCCACTCATCAAGGAAAAAGCGGGAAATTTGCAGCAGGAATAAGCAGGCGGCTATTTTCGGCGGAATATTTTGCAAAAGACCAGATATTGCCCGTTGACAGCCCCTGTAATCCCTCTATAATGCTGGCCTGTTGTTGATGACGCGGGAGTAGCTCAGTTGGTAGAGCGCAACCTTGCCAAGGTTGAGGTCGAGAGTTCGAGACTCTTCTCCCGCTCCAGTTTCCTGGATCGTGTCATAGGTAAAAACAGCGAATGCAGTAAAAAGTAGTACTGGCGATGTAGTAGAGCTTCTGATACAATGTTGTCCACTGCGGGAGTAGCTCAGTTGGTAGAGCGCAACCTTGCCAAGGTTGAGGTCGAGAGTTCGAGACTCTTCTCCCGCTCCAGTGAATACTGGATCAGCAGTAAAGCAGCACTGGTAAACGGTAGTAAAAAGCAGTAAAATAGCGGTTCGTATGCGGGAGTAGCTCAGTTGGTAGAGCGCAACCTTGCCAAGGTTGAGGTCGAGAGTTCGAGACTCTTCTCCCGCTCCAGCGAAAGCTGAAGCAGTACAGCAAGATGGCAGTAGCAGAAAATAGAAGCTCCAATGCGGGAGTAGCTCAGTTGGTAGAGCGCAACCTTGCCAAGGTTGAGGTCGAGAGTTCGAGACTCTTCTCCCGCTCCAGAATTCTAAAGGGAAGCTAAGCTGGCTTCCTTTTTTTATCCGCCGCGGTACGTGGCGCGATTAGGCGGTAATAAGCTCCAATGCGGGAGTAGCTCAGTTGGTAGAGCGCAACCTTGCCAAGGTTGAGGTCGAGAGTTCGAGACTCTTCTCCCGCTCCAGTTTTCAAGGTGGGCCGCAAGGCGCATCCAAGCAGTTCCTCTGGCGAGGTAGCAAAGAGGTTATGCAGCGGCCTGCAAAGCCGTTTAGACGGGTTCGATTCCCGTCCTCGCCTCCAGATGAAAAAAATAGCCCGCTTTCGAGTGGGCTATTTTTTTGCCCATGTTTTTGTCGTCTGCGCATCTTGTATAATGCCAACGAGCTCAACCGCGCCGCCTGGCGCCTTGATGAAACTTCCCCTTTCCGCCATACCCATGTAGTCACTGACGACTTTCCTGCTCCGTTCAACCGCAGCGCGGCTTTTCTGTGACGCCCGCTGGCATGGCTGCGCCTGATGATTGCCCATCAGGCCGGCATTTTCTCTGTTCCGACTTTGGATACGCATCAATGATCAACGCAACTTTTCGGGATGAGTGGTTCTCGAACATACAAAAAAACGTTCTGGCGGGGCTGACCACCTCATTCGCGCTGGTGCCTGAATGCATCGCCTTTGCCCTCGTGGCGCAACTGAATCCCCTGATGGGCCTTTATGGCGCCTTCATCATTTGCGCATTCACGGCCATCTTTGGCGGGCGCCCCGGCATGATTTCGGGCGCGGCAGGTTCCATGGCCGTTGTCATCGTGGCGCTGGTGGCCCAGCATGGCGTGCAATATCTGCTGGCCACCGTGGTGCTGAGCGGCATCATCATGGCGCTGTTCGGCATCTTGCGCCTGGGTAAGCTGATCCGCATGGTGCCCTACCCGGTGATGCTGGGCTTTGTGAATGGCCTGGCCATCGTCATCGCCATGGCCCAGCTGGAACACTTCCGCCAGGCCACGCCGCAAGGCGAAACCTGGCTGCAAGGCGCGCCCTTGTACGTGATGAGCGCGCTGGTGCTGCTCACCATGGCCATCGTCTACGTGCTGCCGCGCCTGACAAAAGCCGTGCCGCCGGCGCTGGTGGCCATCCTGGGCGTGGGCGTGCTCAGCCATTTCTTGCAGCTGCCCACGCGCACCCTGGGCGACCTCGCGCATATCGCCGGCGGCTTGCCGGCCCTGCATTGGCCTACCGTGCCGCTGGACATGGCGACCTTGCACATCATCTTTCCGTATGCTGCACTGATGGCCATGGTGGGCTTGCTGGAAACCTTGCTCACTTTTAATCTCACTGATGAGATGACTGAAACGCGGGGCCAGCCGAACCGCGAATGCATCGCCCTCGGCGCATCGAACGTCGTCTCGGGCCTGTTTGGCGGCATGGGCGGTTGCGCCATGATCGGGCAGACCATGATCAACCTGAGTTCGGGCGGGCGCTCGCGCCTGTCGGGAGTGACGGCCGGCGTGATGATTTTATTGTTCATCCTGTTCCTGTCGCCGCTGATCGAACGCATCCCGCTGGCCGCCCTGGTCGGCGTGATGTTCGTCGTGGCGCAGCAGACGTTTGCCTGGGGATCGCTGCGCGTGCTGGGCAAGGTGCCGCTGCAGGATGCGCTGGTGATCGTCGCCGTGACGGTGATCACGGTGTTTACGGACCTGGCGCTGGCCGTGCTGTGCGGCATCGTGATTGCGGCCTTGAATTTCGCCTGGCAACATGCGCGCGACATGCGTGCCGACATCGATGATGGTGCACAAGGCGTGCGCGTCTACCTGCCGCACGGTACCCTGTTTTTCGCCTCGACCACGCATTTCCTGGAACTGTTCCAGGCGGCGACCGACCCGGCCCGCGTCATCCTCGACTGCCGGCACCTGCACATGGCCGATCACTCGGCCATCGCCGCCATCGAAGCCTTGTATGAGCGTTATGAAAAGGCGGGCAAGCACCTGCAGGTGACGCATCTGTCTCCCCGCAACCAGGTCTTGCTGCAGCGCGCGGGCGTGGATGTGAGCGTGGCGTAAAATAGGCGATTGTTGAATGTCTGTGGAGTGTGAATGCTGTCGTACGAACAAGAGCAATTATTGCAGCAAAGCCAAACGGCTTTTGATGCCTACTATGACGCGCTGGGCGCGTCGCTGGTGAACTTTGTCGAGCGCCTGGGCATCCAGCCCGCGCACGAAGTGTTGACGAATGCGGCCGAATACCTGCCGTACATCGATGCGGCCATGCGCACCATCGTCATCCGCGACGAAAGCTGGCAATGGGTGAAAACCATGCTCGGCTACTTTATCGGCGAATACTTCGTGCAGGGTCATGCGGGCTGCTGGTATGTGGAAACGCGGGCGGAATCGCCGCATTTTTGCCGCACCATGGTGGGCGGCTTCGAGCATGGCTTGCCGGCGGACGCCGCCATCGATCCGGAGGCGCTGGCGCTGGAATTTCTGGGGCAATCCGTGCCGCGCGAACTGGCGGCACTGATCGCCCAGGCGCAAGCCCGCGCGGCTTGATGCCGCAGGGCTTGCTGAAGAAAATTTAAAACTCTTCCCACTCGCCTTCGGCCGGCGCCGTTGCCTTGCTGCTGGTGCGCATCACCGGCAGGCGCAGGGCAGGGGCCGAGGCCTTGCGGGCTGGTGCGACTGGCGCTGCCGGCACGCTGCGCTGCGTAGCTTTCACGCTGAAACGGTCGGTCGCCGCGGCGTTGGCGTCCAGGCGGAAGACGCTGACTACCTGCGCCAGTTCGCTCGCCTGTTCCTGCATCGCTTCGGCTGCTGCCGACGCTTCTTCCACCAGTGCCGCATTTTGCTGGGTCACCTGGTCCATTTCGGAAATGGCCTGGTTGACTTGCTCGATGCCCGCGCTCTGCTCTTCGCTGGCGTTGCTGATCTCGCTCATGATGGACGTGACGAAGCCGATGCTTTGCACGATTTCTTCCATTGTCTTGCCGGCCTTGTCGACCAGGTCCGTGCCCACGTCGACTTTTTGCACGGAGTCGTCGATCAAGCCCTTGATCTCTTTTGCCGCCGCCGCCGAGCGCTGCGCCAGGTTGCGCACCTCGGTGGCCACGACGGCAAAGCCGCGGCCCTGTTCGCCGGCGCGCGCCGCTTCCACGGCCGCGTTCAAGGCCAGGATGTTGGTCTGGAAGGCGATGCCGTCGATGACGGAAATGATGTCGACGATCTTCTTCGACGAGGTATTGATCTCGCTCATGGTGGCGACCACTTCGGCCACCACGGCGCCGCCGCGGCTGGCGATGCCGGCTGCGTCGCCGGCCAGTTTATTCGCCTGGCGCGCATTGTCGGCGTTCTGTTTTACTGTCGAGGTCAGTTCTTCCATCGACGAGGCCGTTTCTTCCAGCGAACTGGCTTGCTGCTCCGTGCGCGACGACAAGTCCTGGTTGCCGGCGGCGATTTCGGCCGATGCCGTGGCGATGGTGTCGGTGCCGCTGCGCACCTGGCCCACGATGCCGACGAGGCTGTCGTTCATGGTTTTCAGGGCGTGCATCAGCTGGCCCGTTTCATCGCGGCCTTGCGCAATGATGGTGCTGGTCAGATCGCCCGCTGCCACGGTTTCCGCCACTTTCACGGCGGCGCGGATGGGGCCGGTAATCGAGCGCGTGATCCACCACGCGAAGCCGATGCCCATCAGCACGGCCAGCACGCCCATGGTGATCAGGAAAATGCGGGTGCCGCTGTAGGCTTCGATGATGCTGTTGCCGACGCCGTCGGCCGCCTTGATCTGCATGCCGGCAAAGCGTTTGACTTCGGCCAGGTAAGCCACGGTGATCGGTGCGACTTCCTTGTCGAACACGACCTTGGCGCCCGCCATGTCGCCGTCGGCCTTCATCTTGAAGGCGCGTGCGCGCGTCGTCACGTAGTCGGTGCGCACCTTGCGCACGACCTTGAATTGCTCGATCACGGCCGGGTTGAGCAGGGAGGCGACGATGTCGTCCTGCAGCTTGCTGGAACGCTCCGCATCGACTTTCAAGTCTTCCTCGATCTTGGCGCGCACGACAGGATCGGTGATCTCGAACGAGGCGACGCCGCGCACGCTGTTGAGTTCAATGATCTTCGACCATTCGGCCACCATGCGCTGGTTCTTGATGCTGGTATTGATGAGGCGGTAAGTCAGGTCGCTGGCCGTTTGCATGCGCACGAGGGCGGTGATGGTCAAGGCGGCAAGCAACAGCAATACGACAGCAAAGCCGACGCCAAGGCGGCTGCCGATGTTCAGGTTTTTCATGTAATTCCTAACAGTTTAATAGTCATGATCGCCGCCGCCAGCAGGGGCGGACAGGCGCCGCAAGGCGCAGGGGATCGGGGTCTTCGGGTGCCGCGGATGGCTGTGCGGCGCGCCGCGCTGAGCGTGGCGTTGGAGGTGAAGCAAGGGGCTTGTCGGTCAGGCTGACCGCTGCCCAGCAAGCCGCAAGTATAGCATTGACGCAGAGAAATAGTTTTTCAAAGCAATTTTAATTATTTTTTGATATTGATTTCCTGTTGTGTTTTTACATCAAGTACCTAGTCCATAAGTACTATCACTTACAGAAGTGCTTACTTTATGCAGGCTTGCCTGATAAAATACTAATGATAATCATTCGTATTAAAACATCGACCAGGGAATTGTATGCAGCAACGTCGCACGCCAGGATGTAAACCGATCACCATCGCCGTATTGGGCGCCTTGACCTTGGGCGCCACGCCATTGGCGGCCTGGGCGCAGGAAAGCTTGCCCGCCGTTACCGTCACGGCGTCGAAGGACAAGGATGGCTATGTCGCCGCCACCTCGGCCAGCGGCACCAAGACGGAAATGGCCCTGCGCGACGTGCCGCAGACGATCAACGTGGTGCCGGCCGCCGTCATCCGCGACCAGAACGCCATGTCGATCCAGGACATCATGAAGAACATCCCCGGCGTGGGCTTGTCCACGGGCGACGGCCAGCGCGACCAGGTGTTCATCCGCGGCTTCACGGCCATCGGCGACCAGTTCGTCGACGGCTTCCGCGATGACGCGCTGTACTTCCGCGACCTGTCGAACGTGGAGCGCCTGGAAGTGATCAAGGGGCCGGCCGCCGTGCTGTACGGCCGCGGTTCCTCGGGCGGGCTGGTGAACCGCATCACGAAGAAGCCAGGTATCGATATCACGGACGTGGCCCTGAGCCTGACGAATACAAAAGGACGCCGCGGCGAAGTCGACGTAGGCCGCGTCGGCGAGACGGTGGACTGGCGCTTCACGGGTGCGCGCGAATTGTCGGACAGCTACCGCGACCAGCAATTCATCAACCGCACGGCGCTGTCGCCCTCCGTCGCCATCCGCCTCTCCGGCGCCACCAAATTGCTGCTGCAGGGCGATTACCTGGAAGACCGCCGCCTGACGGACTTCGGCATCCCGTCCTATCAGGGCCGTCCTGTCGCCGTCGATGCGCGCACCTATTTTGGCGCCGCGAATGCCCGCGATGCGGACTTCAGCCAGTCGCGCGTGGTGTCCACGGCCGCCACCCTGACACACAAGTTCAGCGATAGCCTGTCGCTGCGCAATGCCTTCCGCTACTACGATTACCACCTGGACCGCAACAACACGAATATTTCCGGCAACGTCAACGAAGTCAAGGGCACGATGAACCTGGGCCACGCCAAGCTGAACCGCGACGAGAGCGGCTGGTTCAACCAGACGGAACTGACGCAAAAGCTGGTCACGGGCACCTTGCGCCATGAAGTGCTGTACGGCGCCGAATTCGGCAAGCAAAACAAGGATGCCAACAGTTGGGCCGCCATCGCTGTAACGACACCTGCGAAGCCCGTGTCGATCTTCAATCCTGTTCTGCCCGTCGTCGATCGCAGCAAGCTGGGCGCGCGCAGTGATACCTTCGGTACCTATGACACGGCCGCCGCCTATGTGCAGGACGCCATCAGCTTCAGCGACGAGTGGAAGGCGCTGGCCGGCTTGCGCTACGACCGCTACAAGCAGCAGTCGCGCCTGGCCAATGCGCTGGGCGTGACGACGGCGGATTTGTCGCGCACGGATTCGGCCTACAGCCCCCGCGCGGGCCTCGTCTGGCAACCGAGCGCCGTGCAATCGTACTACGCGTCGTGGAGCCGCTCGTTCCAGCCGAGCGGCGAAAACTTCGCCCTGGCCGCCAACAATGCCGACCTGGCGCCGGAAACCACGCGCAACACGGAAGTGGGCGCCAAGTACGACCTGTGGGGCGGCCGCGCCAACGCCACCGTGTCGCTGTTCCGCCTGGAGCGCGACAATATCAAGAGCAGCGAACCGATCACGAACCGTATCGTGCCCATCGGCACGCAGCGCACGGATGGCCTGGAACTGACCTTCAATGCGGACTTGCACGATGGCTGGAAAATGATGGCCGGCTACGCTTGGCTGGACGCCACCATCACGGACTCCATCGCCAAGGACACGAGCGTGAATGCGGCTGGCTCCGTTGACGTCAAAGGCAAGCGCGCCACCCTGACGGCACGCAACATGGCCAATGTGTGGCTGACGAAAGACCTGGGCCACGGCTTCACCGTGGGCGGCGGCGCGAATGCCGTCGGCAGCCGTTTCGCCAATGCCGGCAACACGGTGGTCTTGCCCGGCTACGTGACGGCCGACGCCATGGCCGCATACCGCACGGGCCGCTATGAAGTGCAGCTGAACATCAACAATATCGGTGACACGCGCTACATCGTGTCGGGCCACGGCTCCAGCCCGAACCTGAGCTTGCCGGGCGCCCCGCGCAATGTGGCGCTGACCTTGCGCTACAGCCTGTAACTTTTTGCTGTCTCCGAAAAACCCGCTTGCGAGCGGGTTTTTTTCATGGTGGGTAGCGAAATGCAAGTGAACCGGGCAGGCTGGCATGGTTTAGAGGAAATGTTCGGTACAGTCAAATTAATGTTGACTAAAGGAAACGTTCTCCTGCGGACTGAGCCTTGATCGGGATTGGGAGGTAAAATGCTGTCATACGGCACAGGCATGGTGCTTATATCTTGATGATATGACACGACCACGACGCCGTATGACTTTTATTTACTCACATCATAGAGGCCTGAATATGGTTCAGATGTCCAGGCGCCAGTTCCTTCGGGTAACTGGCGCGACCATTGCTGGTTCCAGCCTCGCCCTGCTCGGTTTCGCACCGGGCCAGGCGATGGCGGAAGTGCGGCAATACAAGCTGTCTCGCACGACCGAGACACGCAATACCTGTCCCTACTGTTCGGTAGGATGCGGCGTCCTGCTGTATGGGCTGGGCGACGGTGCGAAAAATGCCGTCTCCAGCATCATCCACGTGGAAGGCGATGCCGATCATCCGGTGAACCGCGGCACCCTGTGCCCGAAAGGCGCCAGCCTGGTCGACTTCATCCACAGCCCGAACCGCCTGAAAGTGCCCGAGTATCGCGCACCGGGCGGCACGGAATGGCAACCGATCTCCTGGGATGTGGCGCTCGACAAGATCGCGCGCCTGATGAAGGATGACCGCGACGCCAACCTGATCGAAAAGAATGCCGACGGCAAGACCGTCAACCGCTGGCTCTCCACCGGCATGCTGGCCGCGTCCGCCGGCAGCAACGAGGTCGGGTATCTGACCCACAAGACAGTGCGCAGCATGGGGATGCTGACCTTTGATAATCAGGCGCGTGTATGACACGGACCGACGGTGGCAGGTCTTGCCCCGACGTTTGGCCGTGGCGCGATGACGAATCATTGGGTCGATATCAAGAATGCCGACGTGATCCTGGTCATGGGCGGCAATGCAGCGGAAGCACATCCTTGCGGATTCAAATGGGTAACGGAAGCGAAGGCGCATAACAAGGCCAAGCTGATCGTTGTCGATCCGCGTTTTACCCGTACCGCATCCGTGGCAGATTACTACTGCGCCACGCGTACCGGCACGGACATCGTCTTCCTCGGCGCGATCATCAATTATCTGCTGACGAACGACAAGATCCAGCATGAGTACGTGCGCAACTACACGGACATGCCCTTCATCGTGCGCGAAGATTATGCGTTCGAGGACGGCCTGTTCTCGGGTTTCGACAAGGAAAAAGGCAAGTACACCGACAAGGCCACCTGGGACTACGAGATCGGCGACGATGGCTATGCCAAGGTCGACCCGACCCTGGAACACCCGCGCTGCGTCTACCAGATGATGAAGAAGCACTACTCACGCTACACGACCGAGATGGTCGAACGTACGTGCGGCGTGTCGGCCGACAAGTTCCACAAGGTGGCGGAAGCCCTGGCTTCGACCGCCGTGCCGGGACGCGCCGGTACCATCCTGTACGCGCTGGGCTGGACGCACCACTCGACGGGTGCGCAAACCATCCGCACGGGCGCCATGGTGCAGTTGTTGCTGGGCAATATGGGCATCGCCGGCGGCGGTATGAACGCCTTGCGCGGCCACTCGAACATCCAGGGCTTGACCGACCTGGGCCTGATGTCGAACCTGTTGCCGGGCTACATGACCTTGCCGAACGAGGGCGAGCAGGACTTCGATGGCTATATCGCCGCGCGCGCCACCAAGCCGCTGCGGCCGAACCAGCTCAGCTACTGGAGCAATTACCGCAAATTCCACGTCAGCTTCATGAAGACGTGGTGGGGCGACTTTGCCACCGCGGAGAACAACTACGCCTTCGACTACCTGCCAAAGCTCGACAAGCCGTATGACTTGATGCAAGCGATCGAGAACATGCACCAAGGCAAGATGACGGGCTATATCTGCCAGGGCTTCAACGTGCTGGCGTCCGCGCCGAACAAGCAGAAGGTCACGGAAGCACTGTCGAAACTGAAGTTCCTCGTCATCATGGATCCGCTGGCCGTGGAAACGGGCGAATTCTGGAAGGCGCACGGGCAGTACCACGAAGTCGATCCCACCAAGATCATGACGGAAGTGTTCCGCCTGCCGACCAGCTGCTTCGCCGAGGAACGCGGTTCGCTGGTGAGCTCCTCGCGCGTGCTGCAGTGGCACTGGCAGGCGGCCGAACCGCCGGGCCAGGCGCGCAGCGACCTCGAGATCATGTCGGGCCTGTTCCTGCGCATGCGCAGCATGTACCAGAAAGAGGGCGGCAAGTTCCCCGATCCGATTCTCAACCTGACGTGGAATTATGCGCAGCCGCATAACCCGCAGCCGGAAGAAATCGCCCGTGAATTCAACGGCAAGGCGCTGGCCGACTTGTACGATCTCAAGGATCCGACCAAGCTGCTGGTGAAAAAGGGCGAGCAGCTGGCCTCGTTTGCGCAATTGCGCGACGATGGCACGACCACCAGCGGTTGCTGGATTTTCGCCGGCAGCTGGACGCAGGCGGGCAACCAGATGGGACGGCGCGACAACAGCGACCCGACCGGCATCGGCCAGACCCTGGGCTGGGCCTGGGCGTGGCCGGCGAACCGCCGCGTGCTGTACAACCGCGCTTCGTGCGACTTGAAGGGCAAGCCTTTCGACCCGACCCGCAAGCTCATCGAGTGGAATGGGACGAACTGGAGCGGGGCCGATATTCCCGACTTCAAGGTCGACGAACCGCCGGAAAACGGCATGGGTCCGTTCATCATGCTGGGCGAGGGCGTGGCGCGCTTCTTTGCGCGTGGCGCCATGGCCGAAGGACCGTTCCCCGAGCATTACGAGCCGTTCGAAAATCCGCTGGGCTACAACCCCATGCATCCGAAAAACCCGCAAGCGACCAGCAATCCGGCCGCGCGCGTGTTCGCCGATGACCGGAAAATGTTCGGCACGCATGAGGAATATCCGCATGTGGCCACCAGCTACCGCCTGACCGAGCATTTCCATTACTGGACCAAGCATGCGCGCCTGAATGCCATCATCCAGCCGCAGCAATTCGTTGAAATCGGCGAAGAGCTGGCCAAGAGCATCGGCGTCGTTGCCGGCGGAGAAGTGCGCGTCAGTTCCAAGCGGGGCCACATCATCGCCAAGGCCGTCGTCACCAAGCGCATCAAGGCTTTGATGATCGAGGGCAAGCCGGTGCATACCGTGGGCCTGCCGCTGCACTGGGGCTTTACGGGCGTGGCCAAGCCGGGGTATCTGATCAATACCCTGACACCGGGCGTGGGGGATGCGAATTCGCAAACGCCGGAATTCAAGTCCTTCCTCGTGAAGGTGGAAAAAGCATGATGGGAGCTCAATAATGGCACTGCAATCCTTAGATATCCGGCGCCTGTCGGCTACCACGGTGACCCCGCCGCAAGCACGCAGCCCGGTGACGGGCACCGTGGCCAAGCTGATCGATGTGTCGAAATGCATCGGCTGCAAGGCTTGCCAGACGGCGTGCATGGAATGGAACGACTTGCGTGACGAAGTCGGCGAAAACCATGGCACCTATGACAATCCGACGGACCTGACGCCGCAATCGTGGACGGTGATGCGTTTTGCCGAACACGAAAACAACGACGGCAACCTCGAGTGGCTGATCCGCAAGGATGGCTGCATGCACTGCGAGGACCCGGGCTGTCTGAAAGCCTGTCCGGCGCCGGGCGCCATCGTGCAATACACGAACGGCATCGTGGACTTCCACCAGGAAAACTGCATCGGCTGCGGCTACTGTGTGGCCGGCTGCCCTTTCGACGTGCCCCGCATTTCGAAAAAGGACGACCGCGCCTACAAGTGCACCTTGTGCTCGGACCGCGTGGCTGTGGGCCAGGAACCGGCCTGCGTGAAAACCTGCCCGACGGGCGCCATCGTGTTCGGCACCAAGGAAGACATGAAGGTGCATGCGGAAGAGCGCATCGTCGACCTGAAGTCGCGCGGTTTCGAGAACGCGGGCCTGTACGATCCGCTGGGCGTGGGCGGCACGCACGTGATGTACGTGCTGCACCATGCCGACAAGCCGAAGCTGTATTCGAACTTGCCGGAACGTCCGCGCATCAGCCCGATGGTGGGCTTCTGGAAGGGCTGGTCCAAACCGCTGGCAGTGGCCGGCATGGCCGCCACGGCTCTGGCAGGCCTGTTCCATTACACGCGTGTCGGTCCGAACGAAGTGAGCAAGGACGAAGAGCACGAAGCGCTGGAAGAGGCCAAGCGCATACGGGAGGAAGACCATGAGCCACAGTGATCTGCATGATGGAAAGCTGCGCGACAAGGATGGCAATCCCTTGATCGAACGCTACAACCCCAACGAGCGCACGAATCACTGGGTCACGGCCATCACCTTCGTCATGCTGGCGCTGTCCGGCCTGGCCATGTTCCATCCGTCGATGGCGTGGCTGGCGAACCTGTTCGGCGGCGGGCAATGGACGCGCATTTTGCATCCGTTTGCCGGCCTGGTGATGTTCGTCTCGTTCGCGATTTTAGTGGTGCGCTTCTGGCACCACAACAAGTTCGAGGACGGCGACAAGCAGTGGCTGAAACAGATGGATGACGTGCTCAACAACCGCGAAGAAAAGCTTCCGAAGATCGGCAAATACAATGCCGGCCAGAAGATCCTGTTCTTCGTGCTGCTCGCTTGCATGGTGGGCTTGCTGCTGTCGGGCATCGTGATCTGGCGCGCGTATTTCGCGTTCTATTTCCCGATCCCCGTCATCCGCGCGGCCGCCTTGCTGCACGCCGTGTGCGCGTTCGGCATCATCTGCTCGATCATCGTGCACATCTATGCGGCCCTCTGGGTCAAGGGCTCGATCGGCGCCATGGTGCGCGGCACCGTCACCTATGGCTGGGCGCGCAAGCACCATCCGAAGTGGTTTGAATCGGTGGTGCGTAATACGAGAAAGTAGGCAGCAGGGTAGGTCGGCTTAGCTTCGCGTAAGCCGACATGCTCCGCCGCCGGCGTTTTCGTATGCCAGGGCCAGTCCCCCAGGACTGGCCCCTTTCTTTTTATCGATTAAAATACTTTTACAGCACAGCCAAATCCGCTGGCTCTGCCTTGCCTTTTTTGATGGGAAAACTCCATTGGTACAACGCATACTCCAGCCAGGCGAAATCGAAGGCCTGGACCACAACGCGATTCCGCGCCTGCTGCTGCCGCAGCCTGACAGTCTGTTCAAGGCGCGCGCCTTGCGCCTGCGCGAACTGGCGCAAGGTAACATCAAGGGCATCCCCGTCGACGCGGGCATGCAGGGCTACCTGGTGCTGATGGCCGCGCTGGCCGATGCGCAGGCCGCTGTGGTGGGAAAACTGGCGCCCGGCGCCGTGCCTGCCGCCGACCCGGACGCGCTGCGCCGCGCCATCCAGCACCGCATGCCGGTGCTGCCCGTCAGCGGCGCCCGTCCGCCCGTTTGGCGCGACATTTTCGCCAGCCTGCTCGATGAACTGGCCGCCACGGCTGCAAGCCAGCCGTCACTGTCCGGCGGCCTGACCCAGGTGCTGGCCCAGCTGCGCGCACTCGATGCATCTGCGCTGGACGCCTGCGCCGATGCCGTGCTCGATGAAAACGGCGACAACCTCAATCCCATGCATGCGCCGTTCGTCGCGGCCGCCCTGCAAATCCTGTGGTCGGTATCGGCCAGCGAATTGCGCGCCGCGCGCGTGCCGGACCTGGAAACGGGCACCTTGTGTCCCGTCTGCGGTTCGCACCCCGTCGCCAGCGTGATCCGCATCGGCGGCCAGTCGCAGGGTTACCGCTACCTGCATTGCGGCATTTGCGAAAGCGAATGGCATATGGTGCGCGTCAAGTGCTCGACCTGCGAACAGAATGGCAAGATCGCCTACCAGGGCCTGGACGCGGCCGATGCCAAGCCGTTCGACCCCGTGACGGCGAAGGACGACAAATTGCCGAACAAGGCGAATGATCCGAAGAAGGTGGCGCGCGCGGAAACCTGCGACGACTGCCATACGTATCGAAAAGTCTTCAATCAGGAACACGATTACAACGTCGAACCGCTGGCCGACGACCTGGCCAGCCTGATGCTCGACCTGCTGGTGGGCGAAGCGGGCTACCAGCGCGCCAGCGGCAATCCGCTGCTGTGGCTGGGCAAAAGCAGCGAAGGCCAGCCGTCATGACGACGGGGCAAACCGTGCGCCTGCCGTCGGTCGACCGCATCCTGGGCGACGCGGCTTGCCTGGACCTGATTGCGCATTACGGCCGCGCGCAGACCCTGGCCTGCGCGCGCGCCGTGCTGGCCGAACTGCGCACGGCCATGCTGGCCGGCGCAGTGTGCGAGGAGGGCGCATCGATCGCCGCCATCGTCGCGCAAATGGACGAACGGCTGCAAGCGCAAGCGTGTACGCAGCTGTGCGCCGTCTTCAACCTGACGGGCACCGTGCTGCACACGAATCTGGGCCGCGCGCTGCTGCCCGACGCGGCCGTGCAGGCCGTGGTGGAGGCGCTGCAGTGGCCGATGAACCTGGAATTCGATCTGGAAACGGGCAAGCGGGGCGACCGCGACGACCTGGTCGAGGAACTGCTGCGCGAATTGACGGGGGCCGAAGCGGCCACCATCGTCAACAACAATGCGGCCGCCGTGCTGCTGATGCTGAACACCCTGGCGCAGAACAAGGAGGTCGTCGTCTCGCGCGGCGAACTGGTGGAAATCGGCGGCGCCTTCCGCATCCCCGACGTCATGACGCGCGCGGGCGCCGTGCTGCGTGAAGTGGGCAGCACCAACCGCACGCACCTGGCCGACTACGCGAATGGCGTGAACGAGAACACTGCCTTGCTGATGAAGGTCCATTGCAGCAATTACGCGATCACCGGTTTCACGAAAAGCGTGGAGCTCGACGAACTGGTGCCGCTGGCCGTAAAACACGGCGTGCCGACGGCCGTGGACCTGGGCAGCGGCACCCTGGTCGACCTGGCGCAGTACGGTCTGCCGCATGAAACGACGGTGCGCGAAACCATCGAAGCGGGCGCCGACCTGGTGACCTTCAGCGGCGACAAGTTGCTCGGTGGCCCGCAATGCGGCGTCATCGTCGGGCGCGCCGACCTGATCGCGAAGATCAAGCGCAACCCCTTGAAACGCGCACTGCGGGTCGGCAAGCTGACCCTGGCCGCATTGGCTCCCGTGCTGCAGCTGTACCGCGCGCCGGACTTGCTGGCCGAACGGCTGACCACCTTGCGCCTGTTGACGCGTCCCGCCGCCGCCATGCGCGCGCAGGCGGAAACCCTGCTGCCGCTGCTGCAAGGCGCGCTGGGTTTGCAGTACGTGGTGACGGCGGAAGCCATGAAAAGCCAGATCGGCAGCGGCGCCTTGCCCGTCGACCAGCTGCCCAGCTTTGGCCTGGCCATTCGCAGCGCGCCCGGCTCGCGCCTGAGCAATCCCCTGGGTGTGCTGGAACAGCGTTTGCGCGCCTTGCCGTGCCCCGTGATCGGGCGCATCGGGCAAGACACCTTGTGGCTCGATTTGCGCTGCCTGGAAGCGGCGCACCAGACGGCCTTCATCGCGCAGCTCGGCGAGTTGTCCGCATGATCGTCGGCACCGCAGGCCATATCGACCATGGCAAGACGACCCTCACGCGCGCATTGACGGGCGTGCACACGGACCGCCTGAAGGAAGAGCAGGCGCGCGGCATTTCGATAGAACTCGGCTACGCCTACCTGCCGCTGGCGGATGGCACGGTGCTGGGCGTGATCGACGTGCCTGGCCACGAAAAATTCATCCGCACCATGGCTTCGGGCGTGACGGGCATCGACTTCGCCTTGCTCGTGGTGGCCGCCGACGACGGCATCATGCCGCAGACGCACGAACACCTGGCCATCTTGCAGCTGCTCGGCGTGACGCGCGGCGCCGTGGCGCTGACCAAGATCGACCGCGCCGACAGCGCCCGCGTGGCGCAGGTGGAGGCGGACATCGAAGCGCTGCTGGCCGGCACGCCGCTGGCGGGCAGCCCGATTTTTCCCACGGCCGCCAATCTTGACAACGATGCCGGCGTGGCCGCCTTGCTGGCGCACCTGACGCAAGTGGCGCGCAGTCTGCCGCAGCGCGACGAGCGGCGTTTGTTCCGCCTGGGCGTGGACCGCGTGTTCACCTTGTCGGGGCAGGGCACCATCGTTACCGGCACGGCGCTGGCGGGCCGCGCGCAGGTGGCCGACATGCTGCAACTGGCGCCCGGCGGCGCGCAGGCGCGTGTGCGCAGCATCCATGCGCAGAACCGCGCGGCCGAAACGGGCATGGCGGGCCAGAGATTGGCGCTGAACCTGGCCGGCATCGACCGCGAGCGTATCGAGCGGGGCAACTGGATCGTCGCGCCCGAGCTGGCGCAGTGTTCCGAGCGCCTCGACGTGGAACTGACGCTCTTGCCCGACGCGGGCGTGCAGCTGAAAGCCTGGTCGCCGCTGCACGTGCACCTGGGCGCGGCGCACCAGCTGGCGCGCGCCGTCATGCTCGATGGCGAGACCCTGTCGCCGGGGCAGACTGGAAGAGCGCAACTGGTGTTCGACGCCCCCATGCACGGCGTGCCGGGCGACCGCTTCGTCGTGCGCAATGCGCAAGCCACGCACACCATCGGTGGCGGCATGGTGCTCGATCCCTTCGGCCCTGCGCGCAAGCGGCGCAGCCCGGCCAGGCTGGCATGGCTCGATGCGCTGGCCGCGTTCATCGCGCACGGCGACTATGCGGACCTGCTGGCGCAAAGCCCGCTGGGGCTGCGCGAGTCGCTGCTGGTGCGCCTGTCCCTGCTGCCGGCGGCGGCCATCGCGCTGCCGCCCGAGACGCGGCGCATCGTCCTGCGCGGCGGCGACGCCCTGCTGGTGGCGCCACCGGCCTTGCTGGCGCTGCAGGAGCGGGTGCTGGAAGCTCTGGCAATCTTCCACGCGCGCGCCCCCGACGAGGCGGGGCCGGAACTGTGGCGCCTGAAACGCATCGTCGACGCGGAGATGGAAGACGCCTTGTGGAGCCACCTGGTCGAAGGCTTGCTGGCGCGTGGCGAGCTCCTCGCGCGCGGCGCCAGCCTGCACTTGCCGACGCACAGCGTGGAACTGACGCCGCAGGAGCAATCGGTGGCCGAGCCCTTGCTGGCCGCGCTGGAGCAGGGGCGAGCCGATCCGCCGTGGACGCGCGACCTGGCGCGGGGCTTCGGCCTGGCCGAGGATGAGACGCGCAGGCTGCTGCGCAAACTTGCCAAGGCAGGCCAGATCAGCCAGGTCGTGCACGACCTGTTCTATCATCAGGCGGCGCTGGCCGAGCTGGCGCAACTGGTGCGCACCCTGACCGAAAAAGCGGAACTGGACGAGAATCTGGCGCCCGGTTCCGGCGCCGTGGGCGCGGCCACCTTCCGCGACGCCAGCGGCCTGGGCCGCAAGCGGGCGATCCAGGTCTTGGAATTCTTCGACCGCGTCGGTTATACTCGTCGTGTTGGCAATGGGCATCTATTGCGCCCGCAGGCGCTCTGGTCCTATACGGCAGCCTCGCCCAACAGCTAGCTCAGGCACCGCGGAAAGCACACTCATCCGGTGATGTGGCCGGGCTTCAAACCCGGTGGAGGGCGTCAGACGTTCTCCCGTAGGTTCGACTCCTACTGTTTTCCGCCAGTTACTTTTCATCTCATCCCCTCGCGCATGGCGTTCTGCTGGCGTTGGCTTGTTGCCACGCTGCCGAAAATAGTTGATTGAACTGGCAATATGCGGCGATGCCGTGGGGGAGCCAATGGTAACATCGGCTTGAATCCCCTGTAGCAGATGAAAGCAAGCATGAAACAAGGAAGCATGGCACGGCTGCTGGCGGTGGCGCTGCTGATGCCGGCGCTGGCCGCGGCGGCCGGCCTGCGCATCGTCGGCGAGCATTTGCCGCCATCGAGCATGATGGAAGGCAATGTCGTCGTGGGGCGTGAAACGCTCAAGGTGCGCGACATCATGGCGCGCGCCGGAATTGCCTACAGTATCGAACTGCTGCCGTGGAAGCGCGCGTACGCGCAGGCGCTGCGCGAAGCCGACACCTGTATCTTTTCCACCAGCCGCACGCAGGAGCGCGAAGCGCAATTTCGCTGGATCGGCCCCCTCAACGAAGCGGAATGGATACTCTATGGCCTGGCCGAGCGGCACCTGGCGCTGCGCACGCTCGACGATGCGCGCGGCCTGGTGATCGGCACGGTGCTCGGCGACGCGCGCGACGACTACCTGCGCCAGCGCGGCATGAACGTGGCGCCCGTGACGCAGGAGTGGCTCAATCCGCAAAAACTGCTGCTGGGGCGCATCGACCTGTGGGCCGTGGGCATGGCCGTGGGCAGCAAGCCGTTTGTGGGCAAGGAGTGGGCGGGCAAGGTGGTGCCGCTGCTGACTTTTAATCGCGTGCAGACTTACCTTGCCTGCAACAAGCAACTGCCCGAGGCGCAGGTGGCGGCCATGCAGCGCGCGGCGGCCGCCATGCGCCGCGACGGCAGCATGGCACGCGAGCAGCTGCGCTGATTCAGTGCACTGATTCAGCTCTCCAGCCACTGGCGCACGCAGTTGCGTCCTTCGCGCTTGGCCTGGTACAGGGCCTGGTCCGCATGGCTGTAGGCCGTCTCGAACGGCGTGCCGGCGCGGTTCCAGCTCAGGCCCACGCTGACGGTGATGGCGCGCGTGATGGGCGCCGCATGGCGCTGGCGGCCGACGGTCTCGCAGATGCGCTGCGCCACTTGCGCCGCGTCGTCGCGCGAGGAGGTGGGCCAGACGACGGAAAATTCTTCGCCGCCGACCCGGCCGATGGCCGTCTCCTGGCCCAGCAAGCCTTTCAGGCAGTCGACCACGGCCTGGATCACGCCGTCGCCGGCCGGGTGGCCGAAGTCGTCGTTGACCTGCTTGAATAAATCGATATCGAGCACGATCAGCGCCATGTCGCCCTGCGCCAGGCAGCGCGACGCGTGGTCGATCACGGCGCCGCGGTTCAGGGCGCCCGTCAGCGGGTCGTGCGTGGCGCGGTATTCGAGCTGGCCGGCCAGGGTCTGCAATTGGCGGTTCAGCAGATGCATGTCGCGCTCGGCGCGGTCGCTGCGGCCGATCAGGCGCCGCGTCTCGCGCATCAGCCGCTCGTAGTGGATGATCAGTTCACCGAGCACGCGCCGCTGTTCCGCGCCCGAGGCGTTGGCGTCGGCGTGCATGCGGCGCGCGGCGGCCAGCGCCGCCGCTTCCACGGTGAACAGGTCGGGCTCCAGGCCGGACTCGGAGAGGGCGGCGCGCATGCCCTAGCTGCCTTGCACGGGATGGTCGTGGAAGTCCAGCGCCGTGAAGTCCTGCTGCAGTTCCTCGCCGAATTCCAGGATGGTGTCGTCGTCCTCGTCGTGGTACCAGTTCAGGCGCACATGGTTGCCATCGATGGCTGCCTGGTTCAGGGTGTCGAACAGGGTAAACAGCATCTTCGTGCTCGAGCTGTTGAAGTAGGCCAGCGAGACGTTGACGGTGATGGCCGCTTCGCGGCAGCCTTCCAGGTAGGCGCGCACGGCGGCGATCAGCGGGCCATAGAAGGCGGCTGCGTTTTCCGGATACGATTCGCCCTTGATCGACAGGGTGTGCTGCTCGAAACGGAAGTCGATTTCGGGCGAACTCGGGGTCGCGGCGATGAACA
This sequence comes from Janthinobacterium sp. Ant5-2-1, assembly GCF_001445815.1. Taxonomy (NCBI): domain Bacteria; kingdom Pseudomonadati; phylum Pseudomonadota; class Betaproteobacteria; order Burkholderiales; family Oxalobacteraceae; genus Janthinobacterium; species Janthinobacterium sp. Ant5-2-1. The sequence goes on from NZ_LNCE01000126.1 coordinate 193,517, forward strand.
GTGGTGACGGTAATTGCATATACTTTCCTGAGTCGGCTCTTTCAAATGATGGCTTTGATGCAGAAGATGGTGTGGCCCGGTTCCTGGGGATCCTGGACGAACTCGAATTCCAGCGGCTCGCTGGCGTCGCGCGCCATGGTGAGAAAACCCAGGCCCGCGCCCTTGCTGTCGGCCGGCGCTTCCTCGCGCAGGGCCTTTTTATACGCGAGGCGGATTTCTTCAATCGTCATGGTGTGCAGCGGTTCCAGGCGGGCGCGGATCTGCGCCACGTTGTCCGTCGAGACGGGGTTGGCGCACAGCAGGAAAAAGCTGTCGCCGCGCGTGCCGATGCAAAACGAGCCGCGCCGCATCTGCTGGTCCAGCTGCGCATCGGGCGTCAGGCTGTCGGCGGAATAGTGCATGATGTTTTGCGACATCTCGATGAACGAGGAAAAGATGCGCCGCCGCGTGGGTCCGGCCGCGCCGGCCGTATCGAGGCGCGCCTTGATGGTTTCGGAAATGGCGTTCACCACGTGCTGCGAGAAATAGCCCACGTAAAAAAAGATGATGTTGCGCTTGCGCGCCACATCCCAAAACTCGTTGAATTCTTCGTACAGCACGTCCGTGCTCCTGGCTAGCCGGTGACCCGGTTTCTTGTTGATAAGGTGACTCGATGGCGCCAAAACTACAGGCGGAAACAGAAAAAGGTCAGGTCGTCGCGGCGCGGCTGCGCTCCCTGCCAGGCGGCGCTGTCCTGCAGCAGGGCCGCCGCCACGTCGCCGGCGGGAGCGTCGCGTCGCGCCAGCAGCTGCTCGCGCATGCGCCGCTTGCCGTAGGCGATGTCGCGCGCGCCGCCGATCTGGTCGAGCAAGCCGTCGGTGGTGAGAAACAGCAGGCTGCCGGGGAGGATGGCCAGCGTCTCGTTGTGCCAGCAGTAGCCGGCCGGCGTGTCGACATAACCCACGCCCATGCGCGCGCCGTCGATGGCACGCACGCTCTCGTCGCCCGGCGCCACCACGTGCAGCGCCAGTTTCGCCCCCGCGAAACGCAGGCTGGCGCTGGCCGTGTCGTAGCACAAAAAGGCGCAATCCATGCCGTCGTTCGAGCCGACGTGGCCTGTGGCCTCGCTGCTGCTGGCGCCATCCTGGCCCAGCAGGGTCTTGATGGCGCGGCTGACGGCGCCGATCAGGGCGGCCGGATCGTGCGGCCCCAGCTCGCGCAGGGCCTGGCTCAGGGCCGACGAGGCGATCAGGGTCATGAAGGCGCCCGGCACGCCGTGGCCCGTGCAGTCGGCGATGGCGGCGAACCAGCCGTCCGCATGGCGTTCGAAAAAGTAGAAGTCGCCGCCGACGACGTCGCGCGGCTGCCATTCCAGGTGCGCATCGGGCAGGGTGGCGCGCAATTCCGCATCGGAAGTGCGCAGCAGGGCGCGCTGGATCACGCTGGCGTAATCGATGCTGTGCATGATTTGCCGGTTCTTTTCGGCCTGCATGGTGGCCACCACGTTCATCAGCTGCAAGCCGAAGCCCACGCCGGCCAGCGCGCCAGCCTCGGTGATGATGAAGCCGTCGGCCAGCGCCTTCTCGCCCGCTTCCACGGCGCGGAAGGTGAGGTCTTCGATGCTCATGGCACCGTCGACGATCAGCGGTTCCTTGTCCATGAAGGCGATGCAGCTCTTCTTGCCGTACACCTCGTGATAGAAGGGCTTGGACATCTGCGACATGAAGATGTTGCGGCTGATCAAGCCGATAGGGCGCTGCTGCTCCGTGACGGGCAGGCTCATCATGTCGCGCCGCTCCGTGAACAGTTCCAGCACGGCGAAATTGCTGGCGTCGGCCTGCACGGATTCCGTGGGGATGCACAGGTCGGACGCCACGGACGTGCGATAACGGGGAAGATGCAATCGAGAAGCGTTGAACTCCACAGCGGCTACCTTTAGATGACGGTCGGACCCTTGTTGTCGCGAGAGCAAGGCGACTGACAAACAGGCAATATCATCATGGTAGCCTTTGAATGTGACGGCTTGATTACGAGCTTGTCAAAACCGTATGCAAGATGGCTGCATGGCAAGCAACTTACAGGCGCCGGGCCAGTGCCCGCGCCTGTTCCAGCCAGCGCTCGCGCTGCGCTTCGATGGAGTTCAAAATGGGACCGAAGCTGGCCACCTTGACGGGCTTGACGCCGCAAAATTCCAGGGTCGTCTTGCGCAGCTGGTGGATGCCGGGCATGTGGTAGATCCAGCGGAAATACCAGGGCGGCGTATCCATCGATACCAGCAGCTGGGCCGTACGGCCCAACAGCAACTGCGCCGGGAAAGCCTTGCCGGGGCGATACTTGAAGGCAAAACCGGGCAGGAAGACGCGGTCGACGAAGCCTTTCAGCAGGGCCGGTGCGCCGCCCCACCAGATCGGGTAGGCGAACACCAGGTGTTCGGCCCAGGTGATGGCTTCCTGCGCCGCCAGCAAGTCCGCTTCCAGCGGTTGCACCTGGCGGTAGCCTTCATGCAGGTTCTGGTCGAAGACCAGCTGGCCCAGGCGCAGTTCGCGCACGGTGTGGCCTTCGCTGCGGGCCGTGGCGGCGTAGGCTTCGGCCAGGGCGGCGCAATAGCTGTCGCTGGACGGGTGGCCGAGAATAATCAAAATGCGCTTGGGTGTCGTCTTGGTCATGATGCAGGCTGTCCGTTAAAGAAGAGCTTGCATGCTAAAGCCTGTCCCTAGTGGCAGAGTCAAGCGGCCTGTTGCAGACGCTGGCGCGCCAGGCAGTCGCCGATTTCCGTGTCGATGTCGGCCAGTTGCGCGTCGAGCTGGCGCAGGCGGACGATATCCTGCTGCACCTGTGCGCGCTTGGCGGCGATGTGCTGCGACAGGGCGGCCCAGTCGGTATCGTCACCGGCCAGGACGGGCAGCAGTTCGGCCAGGCGGAAGCCCAGGACCTGCGCCTGGCGTATCAGCTTGACTTGCGCCAGGTCTTGCTGCGTGTAGACTCTGTAGGCGCCCGAGCGGCGCACGTCACCCAACAAGCCCAGCGCTTCATAGTGGCGCAAGGCCTTGGGCGAGGTGCCCGCCAGGCGGGCGATTTCTCCGATGTACATGGCTTTCCTTTGTCGAGAACTGCGGCGCACGCAGTGTAGCGCAGGCGGGCCGCTTGGCGCTAGATTGCGCGCTGCCTCAGGACGCTTTGCGCGGCGGCACTTTCTTGGCCGTACATTCGGCGCAGGTGCCGTACAGCGACAGCGCGTGCTCGTGCAGCACGAAGCCCCGCTCGGCGGCGATCTCGTTCTGGCGCAGTTCGATGCCTTCATCGACGAATTCATCGACCTTGCCGCAACCGGTGCAGACCAGGTGGTCGTGGTGCTGGCCTTCGTTCAGTTCGAAGACGGCGTGGCCCGATTCGAAGTGGCGGCGAAACAGAATGCCCGCTTCGGCAAACTGCATCAGCACGCGGTAGATGGTGGCCAGGCCCACGTCGATTTTTTCGGCCAGCAAGAGTTTGTAGACATCGTCCGCACTCAGGTGCTTGATCGTGCCTTCTTGAAACAGCTGCAGAATCCGCAAGCGGGGGATGGTGACTTTCAATCCCGATTCACGCAGTTCCCTCAATATATCCATGTCTCCCATTCCTTTTTGTAGTCGCCTAGCGAGGTCATTCATTATATCGCAAATGATAATCATTACTATTCTCATTTGTATCGTGTGAACTGGAAATAGTATGCTGGCCGGCTGGCCTGCAAACCAGTGACATCGGTGCAAGGTCCGATTGCGTTGTACGCATCTTCCGTTGGTATTGCAAAATCAAGAGCGATATCGCTACACTGTGCAGCAAGGAATAACAATGGGGCAGGGCATGGACCGATTTGATGCGATGCGCATCTTTACGCGCATCGTCGAGTTGCGCAGTTTCACGCAGGCGGCGCATGACCTCGGCTATCCGAAGGCCACCGTCACGCATGCGATCAAGCAACTCGAAGCGCGGCTGCGCGTGCGCTTGCTGCAGAGGACCACGCGGCAAGTGACGCCCACGCCCGATGGCGAGGCGTATTACCTGCGCTGCGTGCGCCTGCTGGCGGACCTGGAAGAAACGGAAGCCGTGTTTTCCTCAGTGGCGCAGCAGCCGGCCGGCAAGCTGCGCATCGACTTGCATGCGACCCTGGCCATGCATTTCGTCATGCCCGTGCTGGACCAGTTCTGCACCCGTTATCCCTTGATCGAACTGGAAATCGGCATGGGCGACCGCCTCGTCGACCTGGTGCGCGAAGGCGTCGATTGCGTGCTGCGCGTGGGTGAATTGAGTGATTCGTCGATGGTGGCGCGCCGGGTGGCGCTGCTCGAACAGCTTACCTGCGCCAGCCCCGCCTACCTGGCCGCGCACGGCACGCCGGAGAATCTGGCGCAGCTCGATGGCCACCGCGCCGTCAATTTCTTTTCCGCCCAGACGGGCAAGGTCTGGCCCTTCGATTTCAAGGTAGATGGCCAGCGGCACAGCGTGGCCTTGCCGGGCACGGTGTCCGTCAACAATGCGGATGCGTATCACGCCTGCTGCCGCGCGGGCATGGGCCTGATCCAGGCGCCCCGTTATCACTTGGAGCAGGCGCTGGACGCGGGCGAGCTGGTGGAAGTGCTGCGGGACTTGCGTCCCGACCCGCTGCCCGTGTCCGTGCTGTATCCGCACCACCGGCAACTGTCGCCGCGCGTGCGCGTGTTTGCCGACTGGGTCACCGGCCTGTTTGCCGAAGCGAATTGACGCGCTGCCGCATTTTCTTGATCTGGGCAAAGGAAAAAATCCCTCTATTGATGCCATCTAGCACTATTTGATGTGGATCAAAGTTTTTGTTGCACTGCACTCTTAGACTTCGCAGCGTTACTTAACGACAAAAAGAGGGAACTAGAATGAAAAAGTCCGCAACTGCAGCAGCAATCGTCCTGGCCGCCATCGGCGCATTCGCCAGCAACGCAATGGCACAGGAAGGCCCATGGCTGGTCCGTGCCCGCGCCGTGCACATCGATCCGGCCGATAAATCTGCTCCTGTTGGTGGCGTCGGCGCATCCGACCGTTTGACGGTCAGCAGCAAGACGATTCCTGAAATCGATATTTCGTACTTCTTTACCCCGAATATCGCCGCCGAGCTGATCCTGACCTACCCGCAAAAGCATGACGTCAAGCTCGACGGCAACAATATCGGTACCTTCAAGCACTTGCCGCCGACCCTGTCGTTGCAATACCACTTCATGCCGGAAAAACAGTTCAGCCCATACGTGGGTGCCGGCATCAACTACACGAATATCTCGGACGTGAAATTGCTGAACGGCGCCGGCCGCCTGGAGCACGACAGCTGGGGTTACTCGCTGCAAGCCGGTGTCGACTACAAGCTGGATAAAAACTGGTCCTTGAACTTGGACATCAAGAAAGTACAGATCCGCAGCGACGTCTTCATCGGTGGCGCAAAGGCCAGCGAAGTCAAGGTCGATCCTATCCTGATCGGCGTCGGCGTCGGTTACCGCTTCTAAGTGTTGGCATGTCCGCGTAGCGCGGGCGAAAAAAAAGGACGGCAACAGCCGTCCTTTTTACGTTTCAAGCGTACCGTTTATTTTTTCAGCGTTTTTTCCAGCGCCAGCTGGTAATCCGTCTTTTCATAGCCGGCCAGGTATTTGTTCGTCGCGTCGAGGAAGGCGCGCGAGCGGTAGGCCGCTTCCAGATCCTTGACCCATGGCTTGGCCTTGTCGGCCGTGCGGATGGCGACCAGGTTGATGTAGCTGTCCGAGATCTTTTCCACGGCGAGGGCCGAGGTCAGCTTCATGCCGGCGGCCAGGGCGAAGTTGCCGTTGACGAAAGCGTAGTCGGCGTCCGCCAGCGAACGTGGCAGCTGCGCCGCTTCCAGCGGCACCAGTTTCAGCTTCTTCGGGTTTTCCAGCACGTCGCGTTCGGACGCGCGCAGCGGATCGACGTTCGGTTTGAGCTTGATCCAGCCCATCTTGGCCAGCATCACCAGCGCGCGCGCCTGGTTGGTCGGGTCGTTCGGCATGGTGATGGTGGCGCCGTTCTTCACGTCGGCCAGCGTTTTCTGCTTGCCGCCGTACAGGCCGATCGGCATGGTCGGCACGGTGATCAGGGGGCTCAATGGCAGCTTGTTATCGGTGGCGAACTTGGTCAGATACACGATGTGCTGGAACACGTTGGCGTCCAGCGAGCCTTCGGCCAGCGCGTAGTTCGGCTGCACGTAGTCGTTGAATTCCACGATCTTGACCTTGTAGCCCTGTTTTTCCAGGATAGGCTTGATGCCCAGCTTCAGCTGGTCCGAATACGGGCCGGAGCTGGTGCCGATGACGAGTTCTTTCGGGTCCTTGGCGTGGGCGGCGGTGGCGAAGGCCAGGCTGGTTGCGGCCAGGAGCAGGGTGCGGCGAATGTGGTTCATGCTTTTCCTTGTACTGAAATACTGAAGATGAATTAACGTTTGTCGAGGCGCTTGGCGATGCGCGTGCCGGCGAACTGGATGGTTTGCACCAGCACGATCAGGATGGCCACGGTGGCGACCATGATGTCCGTCTCGAAGCGGTAGTAGCCGTAGCGGATGGCCAGGTCGCCGATGCCGCCGCCGCCCACCACGCCGGCCACGGCCGAATACGACAGGAAGCTGATCGACAGCACGGTCAGGGCCAGCACGAGGCCGGAACGCGCTTCCACCAGCAGCACGCGGAAGATGATCTGCATTTCCGACGCGCCCATGGCGTGCGCCGCCTCGATCACGCCGCGCGGTACTTCGCGCAGGTTCTGTTCCACCAGGCGCGCCAGGTAGGGGATGGCGGCAAACGACAGCGGCACGCTGGCCGCCAGCGGGCCGATCGACGTGCCTGCGATGATGCGCGTAAACGGCGTCAGGGCGACCAGCAAAATGATGAACGGGAAGCTGCGCACGGTATTCACCAGCCAGCCGAGGATCATCGACAGCGGACGGTTTTCCAGCGACTGGCCTTCCGAGACGAGGAACAGCAAGATGCCCAGCGGGCCGCCGATCAGGATGGCGGCTGTGAGACCAATGCCCAGCATGGTCATGGTCTGGCCCAGCGCCACCCAGATTTCCGGCAGCAGGTTGATGACGTTATTGATCGATTCTTCAAACATGTGTTGCATCCTTCCATGCGGTGGCTTCAAACGCCTCGGTGCCGTAATAAGCCAGCTCGCGTCCCAGCGCCGTCTTGCGCGGGGTGGCCGTGTCGCTTAGATCGAATTGTTCGGCGATGGCGCCTTTTTCCACGACGGCGACGCGGTTGCAGATGGCGCCCAGCACCGACAGCTCATGGCTGACGATGACGATGGTCACACCCAGGCGCGCATTGATGTCGCGCAGGGTGTCGAGCAGGGCGCGCGTCGTTTCCGCGTCCAGCGCGGACGTCGGCTCGTCGCACAGCAGCACGTCGGGGTGGCTGGCCAAGGCGCGGGCAATGGCCACGCGCTGCTTCTGCCCGCCGGATAATTGCGCTGGATAGCTGTGCAGCTTGTCGGACAGGCCGACCAGCGCCAGGCATTCCTCGACTCTGGCGGCGATCTGCTCGCCCTTGGTCGTGCCATGGATTTTCAGGGGGAAGGCGACGTTGTCGAAGACGCTGGCATTCTGCAGCAGATTGAATTGCTGGAAAATCATGCCGATATTCTGGCGCGCGTCGCGCAATTCGCTCTTGCCCAGGCGGGTCAGTTCGCGCCCGGCCACGGTAATGGTGCCGCTGTCGGGACGCTCGAGCAGGTTAATCAGGCGCAGCAGGGTCGATTTGCCGGCGCCGCTCTTGCCGATCAGGCCGAAAATATCACCGGGATAGACTTCCAGCGTGACCGATTTGACCGCGTGGAATTGTTCGCCTTTGGGCAGCGCAAAAGTCTTGTTTGCGCCATCGATGCGAATCACCGGCGTGCGGTGTGATGTGGTCATGCAGTGTTTCCTTTTTTATTGGACCGTGACAGGCGCGCTTGCAGGGGCCAAATCGCCCAGCCTGTTACGTCGGTTGCGTAGTATACCTCCGATCGTGTTATTACTCCTACGACAGAATCTTGCTTTGAATATGCAAATAATGTCTATGCGCCTGTTTGTTGGTTGAAAAAGCGGGAAAGCGGCGTTCTTGCCGAATTTAATCACGTGGACGGGCGCGAAGGAGCCGCATCTTGGTGAAAAGTTCGCCATGCCCTGCGGACGCATCGCGGTGCTTTTATGTGCAGTTCGGCTCACTTGCCGTTTTCTGGATGCGGGCGCGGCGGTTTACTGCCCGCCATTGCCCTCTTCGGGGGCAGATTCTGCCCCGCTGGCGGCAGGGCCTTCGGGACGCCGCAACAGGTAGACGAGGACGGCGATTTCCATGGCACCCACCATGGCGATGACCCACCACGGCGGGTGGCCCAGGCACATGGCGACAAAGCCGATGGCCATGCCCAGGCAAGCCATGGCCTTGCCGCGCCGCGAGACGGCGCGGTGTTCGCGCCACTGGCGTAGCGGCGGGCCGAAGCGGGGATGATGCAGCAGCCAGTGCTCGAGGCGCGGCGAGGCGCGGCTGAAGCAGGCCAGGGCAAGGATCAGGAAAATCGTCGTCGGCATGACGGGCAGCATGGCGCCGATGATCCCCAGCAGCACCATCAGGGCACCGGCAGCCGTCCAGGCCCAGCGGCGCAGGCGTACGCCGTGCGCTTCGCGCAGTGGCACCTGGGCGTGCGGCTCCCGCATCAGGCGAAGGCGCCGGCGCTCAGGCCGTGGCTGCGGGGCGGGGAGGCGGTGGGAAGTGCGTTCAAGGTGCGCGTATCTTGGCAGGGGGCCGTCATGTTTTTTCTGTGCTGTGTTCTGCTCTATTATGGATGAATCAAGGCGGCGCTGCATGCCTGCCAGGGCCGCGATGATAACCATTTCACAGGGTAATAACAAGAATCATTCTCATTTGATGAGCTGATAACGCTGGATATTTTTGGCAATGCAGACAATAATCGGCAGCAGAAGACGCTGTCATGGACACCATTACCGTTACTATCGATTTTTTCGATGCTAACTAGGTATATTTTCCGTTTTACATCGATCTTCATGCCATGCATAATCTGTTGCAACTGAAGCCAGACAATCAGCCGCAGCGCTTCCCGCCTGCAGCTGCTTGCGGTTTTGACATCCTCCACTCCTATCAGGAATCCATCATGAAAAAACTGCTCGCTTTTATCGCCGCCGCCGGCTTCTCGCTGTCCGCTTTTGCCGCTCCAGAAGTCTATGTCATCGATGGCAGCCACACTTTCCCCCGTTTCGAGTACACCCACATGGGCTTCTCGACGCAGCAAAGCCGTTTCAATAACACTACCGGCAAGGTCACCCTGGACCGCGCCGCCAAGACGGGCGCCGTCGAAGTGCTGATCGATACCAAGTCCGTCGACACGGGTTCGACCCTGTTCAATTCGCACATCCAGGGCGAAGATTTCCTCGACACGGCCAAGTTCCCGGTCGCCACCTACAAGTCGACCAAGTTCAATTTCGACGGCGACAAGCTGGCCTCCGTCGACGGCAACCTGACCCTGAAAGGCGTGACCAAGCCAGTGACCCTGACAGTCACCTCGTTCACCTGCGCACCGCACCCGATGCTGAAGAAAGACGCTTGCGGCGCCAACGCCACGGCCAAGATCAAGCGCTCGGAATTCAACGCCGGCAAATATGCGCCAGCTGTCAGCGATGACGTGACGTTGACGTTTGCTATCGAAGCGATCAAGCAGTAATTGTCGGCTGCATGACGAAAAAAATGGCGGCGGACTTCGGTCCGCCGCCATTTTTTCGTGTGTATTCCGGCATGCGCCAACATTGTGTCGGATTACGCGCTTGCGCGCTAATCCGACCTACGTGGTTTTGCAGGTGCCGCAAGAAGCGGCGGG